>LKNC01000019.1 GCA_001564255.1 Natrialbaceae archaeon Tc-Br11_E2g1 | reverse complement strand
TCGCGATCGCGGCGTCCTCGTTCATCGCCCCGAGGACGTCCTCGGTGACGTGGTCGGCGAATCGCCGGACGTCGTCGGCCGCCCCGAACAGCCAGTCGACGCCTTCCTTGGTAACCCGGTAGCGTGACCGTCCCTCCTTCTCGACTAGTCCGTCGTCGACGAGCGCGCGGATGTACTCGCTTACCGCCTGGCTCGTCACGCCGACCTCGTCGGCGATCTCCCCCTGGCTCACCGCGGGCTGGCGCTGGGCGATCTCGACGAGGATTCGAAACCGCGTCGCGGCCCGTTTGTTGTCGAGGACGTCGACCATACACGGATCTTTTGCCGACGCGAACAAAAAGCTACGCGGTCTGTGTGGGGGGTGCCGACGCGAGTCGGCCGTTTTTTGCTCTCGCGGCCTGAGTCTCGAGTATGAACGCACAGACGGTCGACGACCTCTTCGAACGGGACCGACGCAGCGACGATCCGGCGCTCGTCGACGCGACGGGAAAGGAGTTTGACTACCACTGGCTCGTGACGACCACGTACAAGTCGGGGAACTTCCTTCGACACACCGGCGTCCGCCGTGGGGTCACCGTCGGCGTCGTCGGTGAGGGGCCACTCGCCGTCCTCGCGTTCTGTGGGACGGCCCTGCTCGAGGGGACGACCCGTTTTGGGCCGCCGACGGACCTCACCGACGGGGGGGAGTTCCGGACGCTCGTCGCCCCGGTCGACGACCTCGCGGAGTACGACCTCCCCGACGGTGCCCAGCGGGTCGGCTACGGCGACAAGCCCGACGCACCCGACGTCCACCACTACGACGCCGGGCTGTGGAGTGAGAACCCGTCGTTCCCCCCGACGTCGATCGATCCCGGAACGGATCTCGTGACAGACGGCGAGGTGACCGTCACTCACGAACGGGCCCTCGAGGTCGCCGGCGAGGTCGCCGAGGCGTACGGTATCGACGACGGCTGTCGGGTCGCGGTCGACGCGCCACTCGCCGATCCCCGGACGGTGATCGCCGGCGTGCTCGCACCCTTGCTCGTCGGCGGCACGGTCGTCCTCCCCGGCGGAGCCGCCGAACTCGAACGGGTCGACGTCGGGGTCGGGACGGACGTGGGCGACGACCGGCTCGCCCTCGAGACCGTCCCCCTCGAGTAACCCCCGACCGGCGACCGGCGATTTCAAGAGCCGGCGCGGCGAAGCTCCGCTGTGCGCATCGAGTGTATCTTCTTCGGGCCGTTCCGGGAGGACGTCGGTCTCCGGGACCTCGAGTACGAAACCGACGCGGTGACCGCCGGCGAACTGCTCGCCGACCTCGAGGCGGAGTTCCCAGCCCTCGAGGGTCGATTGCTCGCGGGGGACGGGCTGGCCGGCGAGACCGTCGTCACGAAGAACAAACGGGACGTCCGCCACCTCGAGGGGCTCGAGACGCCCCTCGAGGAGGGTGACGTGTTCCGGCTGGTTCCGTCGGTGTACGGTGGCTCCGGGAGTCGGTGATCGGTTCCGGTCGTCCGGCAAACGACAGAGTCATTTCGTAGACAGTTCTACCGTTGGGGCATGGTCTCCCGTGATACGATCGTCCAGATCGTCGTCGTCATCGTCGCGATCGCCCTCCTTGTGGTCACAGCCTCCGTCGGCGTCGCCACGGACGGCGTCCAGTCGACGGCCCTGTTCGTCTTGTTCTACGGTCTCGTTCTCGGCGGTGCCCACCTCTACCTCGCGATCCGGGGGGAAGACGGGATCGTGCCGGTCGAATCGCGGTGGCGGTACGTCACGGCACTGGCGGTCGTCCTGATCGCCGTGGTGATGATCAGCTACGGCGGCGATCGAACCGTCGCGGGCGTCCCCCTCGAGTCGGTCGGCCTCGCTCTCCTCGTCGTGACGGTCCTCGCGTACCTGCTCGTCGAGTCCGTCGCGGGGTATCGGTCGTCTCGCCGGGAGGAGTCGTAAGCCCCACCGCTTTTGCGAGGGCCACCCCTACCCTCGCCCATGGAGCGTATCGGCGTCGTCGTCAACCCGATCGCGGGGATGGGCGGGCGGGTCGGACTGAAAGGGACCGACGGGAAACTCGAGGAAGCACGGGAACTCGGTGCAAAGCCGCGTGCGCCGGGCCGGGCCCGCGAGGCACTCGAGGCCCTCGCCCGCCACGCACCCGACGTTTCGGTCTACGCCGCCGCCGGCGAGATGGGCGAGACGGCAGCCAGGGAGGCGGGCTTCGATCCAGCGGTCGTCTACGACCCCGACGGCGGGGAGACGACGGCCGCGGACACCAAGGGTGCTGTCCGGGAACTACTCGAGCGTGCGGTCGACCTCGTGGTCTTCGTCGGCGGCGACGGGACGGCAGTCGACGTCGCGGAAGTGCTCGAGGAAAGCGAGGGGGAGACGCCGATGCTCGGTGTCCCGGCAGGGGTGAAAGTCTACTCGTCGGTGTTCGCGATGACCCCCGCGGACGCGGGCCGGATCGCCGCGGAGTTCGATCGGGCCGAACCGCGGGAGGTAAACGACATCGACGAGGCGGCCTACCGTGCTGGCGAGGTCCGTGCGGAACTGAAAGCGGTCGTTCCCGTCCCGGTCGCCCCCACCCTCCAGTCGAGCAAGCAACTGGCGAGTGGCAGCGTCGACTCGCTGGCGTCGGGCTTTGCCCGCGAGGTCGACGAGGACACCACCTACGTCTTCGGCCCCGGGAGCACCGTCGGGGCGATCGAAGCGCAAGTCGGGATCGACCCCTCCCCGCTCGGGGTCGACGTCTGGCGTGACGGGGAACTCCTCGCGAGAGACGCCTCGGAGGCGGAGATCCTCGAGGTGCTTGCCGATCCCGTGGTGGTCGTCGTCTCGCCGATCGGCGGGCAGGGCTTTATCTTCGGGCGGGGGAACCACCAGATCTCGCCGGCCGTGATCGACCGCGCCGAATCGATCGAAGTCGTCGCCTCCGAACGGAAACTCGACGACCTCGAGGCCCTGTGTGTCGACACCGACGACGAGGCCGTCGACGACTCGCTTCGCGGCTGGCTCCGGGTCCGGACCGGCCGGTTCACGACCCGTTTAGTGAAAGTTGTTTAAGGACAGCTCGTTTGTCTGACGGTTCCCTAGAGCTATTCCCCACAAATACTCCTAAATATCTTGCATATAGTCAGGGTTAAGGTACACAGGCGTCTACCGGCCGCTATGGAAACGCGGAAAGTCCAACGGCTGGGCCCCTCGACGCTGGCGATGACGCTTCCGGCGGAGTGGGCATCGGAACACGACGTCGAGAAGGGTGACGAGGTGTCCCTGCGGATGGGCGGGAAAGGAACGTTGACCGTGATGCCCGAATCCGTAAGCTCCGAGGAGACTGAAGCGATCATCCACGCCGACAACCTGGACGCACAGTCGGTCGAACGGGCGATCGTCGCCCAGTACGTCCTCGGTCGGCGGGTCATCAAGATCGAGTGTGAAGAGGGGCCCCTCGACTCAGAGCACATAAACGCCGTCTACCAGGCCGAAACACAGCTTATGGGACTCGGCGTCATCGAGGAAACCCCCGAAAGCATCTCGATCCGGTGTTCGGTCGACGCTGAGGACTTTACCCTTGATAACCTCCTTGAGCGCCTCGAACGAACCGGTTCGACGATGCGCGGGGAGGCGATCAAGGCGCTCGCCCACGGGAACCCCGACCTCGCCCAGCGTGCTCTCAACCGCGAGCGACAGGCGAACAAGATCTTCGTCCTCTTGCTTCGGCTGATCTTTACGTCCTACCAGAACCCAAATCTCGCCCGCGCGGTGGGGCTCGACGACGGCTTTCCGCTCATCGGCTACCGATCGATCGCCAAGAACCTCGAGTTGACCGCGGACAACGCCGAGGACATCGCCGACATCGTCCTCGAGACGGGAGGCGACGGGCTGAACGTCGACAGCGCGACGATGCGCAAGATCCGCGAGATGAACGAACTGGTCGACGAGATTACCGCCGTCGCCGTCGAGGCCGCAGTCGAACGCGATTACGGCCAGAGCATCGAGGTCCGCCGGCTGTTCCACGAGATCAGCGACGTCGAAGCGGAGATCCTCTCGGGCCTTCCGGAGATGGAAAACGAGGACCTCCTCGAGATCCGTGAAGTGCTCGTCAGCCTCCAGCAGACGGCCCAGTACGCCATGCGTAACGCCGAGATCGCTGCCAACCTCGCGCTCAACGAGGAATCCGAGCACACGAGCATCAGCTAAGCTCTCTTTTCGCCCCAGACGTCCGTTTCGACGGTTTCTACGTGTTCGAGTTCCCCGAGTGACACGGTCACCGTCCCGGTCGGCAACGCCACGTCGGCATCGAACTCAACGCGAAATTCGGTTACCTCGTCGTTCTCGACGTGTGTGGCCCACCACGCCGGGAGGCGATCGTGGTCGATCGTCGCGGTCAGATCGAGGGCAGTCGACGTCTCGGCCTCGAGGCGGTGTTCGTCCTCGAGGGCCGGGGTACCGACGAACCCGGCCGCGACTGCACCGAACACGAGAAAGGCGAGTGAGAGGACGACGACGCCGAGAACGAAGGCGTTCGACACCGGCAGCGATCCGGATGGGGGGTGGGCTTTGGGCTCCATCAGGGAGGACTACCCACACCGAGGGATGTGATATCCGGGTGTGCTCACGACGAATAAGTGAAGTTAAGACACCCCCGGCACAACCACGTGACATGGCCACACAGACGGAATCTGACAAGGGAATCGGCCTCCCGCTGGCGTTCGGCCTCATCGCCGCACTCGGCGCGGTCGGAATGCTCATCGGTGCACCGGACATCGAAGCTGCGTGGGGGTTCGCCGCCGCCATCGTGTTCGGCGCGCTTGCGGTCGTCGCTCTCCACGTGCAGGGGTAAGGTGAGAGCAGCCAACAGTTAAGACTACAGAGCCCCTACTTCCCGGCGAGACAATGACCGACTACTCGGACGAAGAGCAGCGAATTCTCTCGTACCTCCACGAGAGTGCCGCCCGTGGCGAGCAGTACTTCCGGGCCAAAAACATCGCTGACGCGATCGGGCTCTCTTCGAAGCAAGTCGGCGCGAGACTCCCCCACCTCGCGGAGAAATCCGACGAGGTCGACATCGAAAAGTGGGGTCGCGCACGGTCGACGACGTGGAGAGTCACGGTGAGCTAGCCGACCCCCGACATTCACCGTCTTTTTAGCCTCGAGGCACCGATGTAGCGACATGACTGCTCGGGTCGAACGCGATTTCGAACTGACGATTCCGCCCGACGGGGTGTGGGAGTTCATCTCGGATCCCGGGAACCGCGCGGGTGCGATCAGCGTCGTCACCGATTACACGACCGACGCCACGGACGCCACGCGTGTGACCTGGCACGTCGAGTTGCCGATCCCGCTTATCCGGCGGACGATCGCCGTCGAGACCGAAGACGTCACGCGCCGCCCGCCGACTTACGTCAAGTTCGTCGGGCGATCGAAAGTGATGGACGTGACCGGCGAACACGAGATCGAAGACCGAAACGGCGGGAGCCGGCTCACGAACACGTTCGTCGTCGACGGCAAAGTCCCCGGCGTCGAGAAGTTCTTCAAACACAACCTCGACGGCGAACTCGAGAACCTCCGCCGGGAACTCGAGTCCGCGGGGGCGGACGGATGACGACGGTTGCACTCGCCCAGATCGAAGTCGAGGCGGGCGACCCCGCGGGGAACGGACGACGCGCCCTCGAGGCCGTCGCCGAAGCCGCCGAGAGGGGGGCAGACCTCGTGGCCCTTCCCGAACTGTTCACCGTGGGCTACTTCGCGTTCGACTGTTACGAACGGTACGCGGAGGGCCTCGAGGGGGAGACGTTCACCCGGCTGCGCGAGGCCGCGAAAGATCACGGGATCGCCGTCCTCGCGGGAACCATCGTCGAGGATCTGGCGGCGACGGAGAGTGTCGAGACGCCCGCACCCGAGGGACTGGCGAACACCGCCGCGTTGTTCGACTCGAACGGCGACCTCGAGCTCGTCTACCGGAAACACCACCTCTTTGGCTACGAGTCCGCCGAGAACGACTTGCTCGTCCCCGGCGAACACGTCGGAACCGCCGAACTCGGGGAGTTCACCGTCGGCGTGACGACCTGTTATGACCTGCGATTCCCCGAACTCTACCGGCGACTTATCGACGAGGGGGCCGACCTGATCTGCGTTCCGAGTGCCTGGCCGTACCCGCGGGTCGAACACTGGAAGACGCTCTCTCGGGCACGCGCGATCGAGAATCAGTGTTACGTCGCGACGATAAACGGTTCGGCGGAGTTCGAGGACGCGACGCTTCTCGGCCGCTCGACCGTCTACGACCCCTGGGGGACCACCCTCGCCTCGAGTGGCGACGACCCCACGCTCGTCATGGCCGACCTCGAGGCCGGTGCCGTCGGGCGGGTTCGCGAGGGGTTCCCGGCACTACGGGATCGACGGCTGGACTGACGGGGATCGTGTTCCAGCCAGGGCGTCCGGACCCGCAGTGTTTTTATACGTCCGGCCCCGACTTACATTGCCGGAGAAGACGCTTTTCACGTCAAACCGGCATACCGCGTCTCTGGCCCGCCAGGACTCGTTTCCCGGGAACGGGTCCACCCCCACCGTCGCCTTTCCCCACTCCCGTTCCGTTTCCCGACCCAAAGCAGTGTCGCGCTCGGTCCGCGTTCTGACTGTATCAGCTTCTGTCCGTACCGACGTCCATCTCGACCGCCTCGAGGTACTGTTCGACCAGGTTCGGGAACTCCCGTCCACGGATGTACCGCAGGCCGAAGTCCTCCGTCCAGCCGATGATCCCCCTGTCTTCGGTGACGACGCCGGCCTCGAGTTCGCGAGCGAGGATGAGCAGGTCGAAGTCCTCCCGGGAATCGAGGACGCCGGTGCGAAGCGCCGAACGGTACTTCTCCCGGAGGTCGGCGATCACGCCGTCGACTTCGGTCTTGTACTCGTGATCGTCGAGGGGTTCGTCCATCGCCGTCTCGGCCCGGCGGACGGCCTCCTCGGAGACGCGCAGGCCGCGGTTGACGCGGTCGCTCATCTCGTCGACGAAGCTGTAGACGACGTTCGCGGGGATGGAGACGTCGTAGCGGTCGGGGTGTTTTCGCACGACCCAGGTGTTGAGTTTCGAGTACACCTCCTCGGAGACGTCCCGTTCGTCGAGCATTGTGGTGAACTCGTCGTGGATCGTCGGCGGCATGTAACAGGAAATTCCCAGGTGCAACCGGGCCTGTGCGATCAACTCCAGCAGTCGCAGGTTCGCGTCCTCGAGGGACTCACCCTCCCTGCGGATGTCTTCGGTGATGAAAAGCGAGGTGTCGAGGACGAACCGCTGTCTGAACGGTTGGTCGTTCATGTCCGGACGTTGGGGCCGGAGAGGCATATAACTGAACAGTCCGATCCGGAACCGGGCTAACAGAACCCGTGGACGCTCTTGTTTGACTCACGCTGGCTGAAGTTACGAACGGAGTTCTGCTGGTGGTTCCCTCCGTCGGTCTCAGCCTTGAGAGATCGCTTCCGCACTCTGCAAAGAGAGGTTCACCAGAACGTCCTCGTCGACTTCCTTGTCGATGCCATCGAGGTTCCGGTAGAGAACCTTGAGCATGTCCGGGGGGCGCTGGTAGAGGAGCATGAGACCGTTGTCGTCCTCGGTGACCAGTTGGGTGTCCGTCGGGGCGATCTCGTCGTCCTCGAGGGTCGCGGCTACGACCGGCAACGCCTTGGGCTGTCCCGCGTCGTCCTCCCGAACCCACGTGATGTGGACTTCATCGAGGTCCAGGACCTCCTTGTGTTCTTTGATCCCGTTCGCACACTTGACGAGGTCTTTCGTCACCGCAGTTTTGTGGTCGTTGCCGTGTTCGCCGTCGTAACAGTGCTGGCAAACCCGCAGTTCCATTCGCATGTGGGGTCGTTGTAGGTGCAGGGGGATGACGATTTCGTACCGGCCCCGATGTGGGTGCCCACGGGAACCGTGCCACCAGTATATTAGGCGGGCGGGTCTATGCGGAGACGGTGACCGCCAGTGGACTACCACAGAGTGCTCGGCATGGGCGAGGAGGCGTTCGAAAAACTCGAAGACCACCTGAACAAAGGCGAGTACGAGGGGAAACGGTATCGCCACGTCCCGGACTACCGCCGGGGGATCGAACGCGGGACCGTCCTGATCGAGGGGACCGCCGTCCGCGGGTTCCCGAAGGTCCCACGGACGCTCGTCCTCGAGGAAGGGGTGCCGACCCACTTCGACGGTCGGGTCACAGTCGAGGAGAAACTCAACGGCTACAACGTCCGCGTGGCGAACGTCAACGGCGACGTCCTCGCCTTTTCGCGCAGCGGGATGGTCTGTCCGTTCACGACACGATACCTCGGGAACCGCCTCGACCTCGAGGCGGTCTTCGAGGAGTACCCGGCGGCGATGGTCTGTGGGGAGATGATCGGCCCGGAGAACCCCTACACCGCCCACGACTACCCCGGCGTGGACTCCCTGGAGTTCCGCGCGTTCGACTGGCGTGATCGTGAGTCCGGCGAGCCACTGCCGATCGAGGAACGTCGCGAGCGGTACGACGCCTTCGGGATCCCCCAGACGCGCTTTTTCGGGACGTACGACGTCCACGAGGCCGCCGGGGAGGTCGAACGGATCGTCACCGACCTCGACGCCGACGACCGCGAGGGCGTCGTGATGAAATCCCCCGACGGCGAGACCCAGCTGAAGTATACGACCAGCGCGGCGAACCAGGGCGACCTCGAGTTCGCCTTCTCTTTACCCTTCGACTACGGGCAACCCTTTATGTTCCGGCGGATCATCCGGGAGGCCTTCCAGTCCGTCGAGTGGGACGAAGATCCGGAGACGAGAGAAGGGCGCGCCCACGACCTCGGCGAGGCCATCCTGCTGTCGATGACCGACACGATCGATACGATCGCCGACGGCGAACGCATCGGCGAACGCCACACCGTCCGTGCCCGCCCCGAAACCGTCGACGCCCTCTTAGAGCACCTCCGCAACCAGGGGTTGACCCTCGAGATCATCGAGGACGAAGGGAGCGGGGACGACCGCGTCGTCACCTTCGAAAAGCGCGTCCAATCGACCAACGACAAGACGAGAAACTACCTCGAGGGACACATCGTCACCGAGTGATACGGCCGGCCAGACGGTCCCAGACGACGATCGCGGACGGGAGGACGAGCATCGCCGAGAGCCAGGCGTAGAAGACGCCGAGTGCGAGCAACAGGCCGAACTCGATGAGAACCGGGATGAGCGCGACGTACAACACACCGAGCCCGGAGACGGTCGTGACCATGCTTCCCGTGAGTGCGCCCCCGGTCCCCCGAACTGTCGTCAGGAGTGCCTGAAACACGTCGCCGTCGGTCTCGTACTCGTCGACGAAGCGATGCATGAAGTGAACCGTGTAATCGACACCGAGTCCGATCGATACCGCCAGGATCGGAGCGGTGATCGGACTCAGTGCGATGTCGAGATACCGCATCGTCCCAACCAACAGTGCAACCGAGCCAAGCACCGGAACGAGGTTCAATATCCCGTACGCCGCACGCCCCTCGAGCGCCCAGAACGCGGCCACGAGGATCACTCCGGTAAGGAGACTCGCGAGAACGAGATTGACGATCGCCGCTTCGGTCGTTTCCGCTGCGACGTCCTCGAAGATGACGAGCTGCCCGGTGGCAACAGCGTCGAGTCGCATGTCGTCGGCGATCCGGCGCGTCTCCGTGACGGCCGTTTCCTGGTCTGCGTCGGTGGTGAGCTGGATGTCGACCCGCGTCGCGGTATAGTCGGAGGTCAATCGATCGCGTGCGTCGTCGCCTGCAGCCGAGGCGAACACCTCGTCGTAGACCGTGGTAAGCTCTCGGTTCGGAACCCCGTCACCGGTCGAATCGTACCGGACGACGGTGTCCTCGAACTCGGGGTCGGACTCGGCGTGTGTCTCGATAACCTCGAGAATCGAGTCCGCCTGTGCCTGCCTGTTTTCGCTCTCGTAAACAGCAGGCGGATCCTGGAGTGCCCGGTCGATCTCCGAGAGTCCATCGCCCTCTCGCAACTCACGGTCGTCGATGTATATCGTCACCGTTTCCTCGAACGGGAGTTCGAAGTCCTCTTCGATGTACGCCAGGTAGTCGATGAACACGTACTGGTCGACACCGAGTGGAGCGGGCAATTGCTGGTACTGTTCGACCCGGTCTTGTTCGGGAAAGAACACCTCGGTGTCGAAGTCGGCGTCTACTCCAGTCCCGTAGACGGCGACGCCCCCGCCGAGGAGGAGCATCACGACCAGGAAGGCGACGGGTGTGACACGTGCGATGGTAACCCCGACGGACAACCCACGTGCCACCGGCGAACCGTCACTGAGGATGGGCTTGGTCCCGAACGCCGGGATTCGACGGCCCGTTCGGAACCGGTCTAAGATGACCTTACCGGCCGGGAGGAACAGGCCAAAGATGAAAAACGTAAAGATGACACCTGCGGAGGCGACGATACCGAAGTTCTGTGTCTGATCGCTTACGACGTTTGCGGCGAAGCTGAACGCCGTCGTCAGGGCGACGATCACGAACGCGATCAACAACTGGCGGGTGGATATTACCATCGCCTCGTCGATTCCGGCCCCAGCGGTCCGTTCCTCACGATACCTGTTGATGATGTGAATCCCGAAGTCGATTCCGACCGCCAGTACCAGCGCGAAGACAGTGATAATCGATTCCGAGAAGGGAACGCCGGCAAGCCCCATAAACCCGAACGTCCAGACGAACGTCATCAGTAACGAGACGAGACCGAGCCCCAGGTCGAACGGGTCCCGATACGCGACGATCAGGAAAAAGAGGATCAAGACGAGCGAGGCGGGGAAGACGACCGCTGCGGAGTCGCCGAGTAGTTGTTCGTTTTCCTGCTCGACGATCGCCTCCCCGAAAAGCAAGACGTTCTCGTCGCTGTCGAGACCGTCGACGCTGTTTGCGACCGCCCTCGTCCGGTCTAACAGGTCGAGTTCGGCGTCGCTGTCCGCGTTCGACGGGATGTCGTAGGTTATTGCGATCTGTGCGACGTCCGCCGCGGCGGACTGGCGTGTGAAATCCGCACTGACCGGGAGGTCCGCTTCGGTATCGGCGTCGGCGACCGCCGCGCTGAGCTGTCGCTGTGATGCACGTTCGATCGTTCGATACATCTCCTCGGGGGTTTCTACTGTGGGATCGAGTTGTCTGGCGACGAGTGTCGCGGGACTCGTCGTTGACTCGACACGGAGTCCCTCTCGCGTTTCGACCCGATGTTGAAAAATCAGCATTCGAAGGAGGTTCTCTTCCGCGAGGACGTTTCTGTCGGTGTCGACGACGAGTTGTGCGGTCATCTCGCCGGTATCGCGGCCCTCACGCTCGAAGTTATCCTGAACCTCCTCGAACGCCTGCTCGGACTCGGTTCCCTCGGTAAACTGGTCGTCGCCGGCTTCGATGCCCTCGTCTGCGACGAATCCGGTGAAAAATACGCCAGTCAAAACGAGAAATACGGCGACGACCGTCCACGGCCTGCAGGTCACGAGGTCCGTTAGCCGTCCGGCGAGTCGGTCTACAGTCCCGGAGTCACCGTTCTGCTCACCTCGCGTTGTCCCACCGGATCGGTCGGTCATGGTTCTCGTAGCTCGTCCCCTGTGATTCGTTCACTATCCTCGATAGGGTTCTCAGTGAACTGAAAGAGATTCCGGAGTCCGAGACGGTCTCAACTACGTCGATGTACGACCCCCGTTGTACTTGGTTCTTCCGTCCTCAGCCGAGTTGCTCGTCGAGAATGAGTCGTGTCTTCGTACTCACGACCTCCTCTTGCTCGCGGGCCTGCGTGATGAGTTCGTTGACCCCACGGGTGTCCGCGGCGTCGACGACGAGAACGACGTCCTGTTCGCCCGAAACCTGCCAGACGAAGTCGACTTCTTCCCACTCGGCCATCCGTCCGGATATCTCGTGGGTGTCGACGTCGACGGCGACGCCGACCTCGATCATCGCCTTGACGTTCCCCGTGCGCGTCGAGACGGTAAAGCGTTCGATGACCCCCTCCTCGGTCATCCGTTCGACACGGTTGCGGACCGTCCCCTCGCTCGTGCCTACCTCGTCTGCGATTTCGGTGTAGGGTGTGCGAGCATCCCGCCGGAGTACGTTCAGGATCTGCCTGTCCAACTCGTCCATAGAGATACGACCGTTCGCGGGAGCCACACTTGACGATTACGAATTTCGTAACTCAGCTTCGAAGACAACACTTATGAACGCACAATCAGTACGCATCTCGTAATGACGGAAGCCTACGTAGCACTCGAAGGTGGCCACGTACTCGAGGGCCGTGGTCGCGTTCCGGGCACCTCCCGTGGTGAACTGGTTTTCACGACAGCGTACACGGGGTACGAGGAGAGCCTGACCGATCCCTCCTACGAGGAACAGGTCCTGACGTTCTCGTATCCGCTCATCGGCAACTACGGCGTCCGCGAGGAACGTTTCGAGTCCGACCGGGTCCACCCCCGTGCCGTGCTCGCCCGCGAACTCACCGACGACGTCGCCGAGTGGCTCGAGGCCGAGGGCGTCCCCGCTCTCGACCACATCGACACCCGTGACATCGTCACCGACATCCGCGACGGCGGCGCGATGAAGTGTGGGATCGCCGTCGGCGAGGACGTCACCGAGGAAGACGCCGTAGCCGAACTCGAACAGTGTGCGGGCATGAGCGAGCACACCGAGATCGGCGAACAGGTCAGCGTCGACGAACCGGAAGTCCACGGCGAGGACAACGGTGGCGAGACGGTCACGCTGATCGACTGTGGCGTCAAAGGCTCGATCATCGACTCACTGGTCGAACGAGACGCGACGGTCCACGTCTTACCCCACGACGCGACACCCGAAGACGTCGAGACAACGGAACCCGACGTCCTCTTTATCTCGAACGGCCCCGGCGACCCCGCAAACTACGAGGAAGCCGTCTCGCTCGTCGAGGAGTACACCGGCGAGGTCCCGATCGCCGGCATCTGTCTCGGCCAGCAGATCGTCGCCCGGGCCTTTGGCGGCACCACCGAGAAGATGGACTTCGGCCACCGTGGGGTCAACCAGCCGGTCATGGACAAAGAGACCAACCAGGTCGTCATGACCACCCAGAACCACGGCTACACCGTCGCCGACCCCGGCGACCGCCTCGAGGTCTCCCAGTTCAACGTCAACGACGACACACCCGAAGGGCTCGTGGGCTCTGACTGTGCGGTCATCACCCGCCAGTACCACCCGGAGGCCAACCCCGGCCCCTACGACACCCTCGGCTTTTTCGACGACGTTCTCGCGATGGCCGACGAGCCGGCCGATTCCACACAGGTCGCTCCCGCTGACGACTGATACTGACGGCCGAACATCCTCGCGGATGTTCGCCGCCAGTACCGGAATTACTGACCGATGTGTCCGGGCCGCTCGTCACCGGACGGCGTCCGGTTCCTCGCGGCCCTCTGTGCCCTTCGTCTGCACGCATCCCTTCTATACTCCAGTGAGACGGAGCACGTACAGAGATCATGACCGACATTACGGTTCCGATCGACGCCGGCGAGAAAGAGGCCAGAAAACTCCTCCGTGAGCACCTCGAGGTCGGCGATGAGATTCTCGTTAGAAACCAG
This sequence comes from Natrialbaceae archaeon Tc-Br11_E2g1, assembly GCA_001564255.1. Lineage (GTDB taxonomy): Archaea > Halobacteriota > Halobacteria > Halobacteriales > Natrialbaceae > Tc-Br11-E2g1. Next base: position 3,726 of record LKNC01000019.1, on the reverse strand, counting down.
GAGACGGCCGCAGGCGACAGGATCGAAGAGCGAGGCGAAATAACCTCCTTCGAGCCGGCCTACCTCGAACATCCCGAGGGTGACGCACCGATTACGGCGAACAGTCCCTCGCCGTGTCCCTCACGGACCTCCTCGTCCTCGAGATCCGCCGGGGGATCGAACACCGTCTGGTACCGTTCGTCGATCTCGAAGCCGGCGTTCTCGATGGCCAGACACACGTCCTCGACGGCGTGAAAGGTTGCCGGCGCGTAGAACGGGTTCTCGTCTTTGCGTTCCTGGTAGACTCGCCCCACCGGCGTCTCCGGGTCGAGCGTGCCGACGAGCAGCGTCCCGTCGGCCTCGAGGACCCGGTGGGCTTCCCGGACGGTCGCCTCGAGGTTCTCGAGAAAACACAGGACGGTGACGTAGGCCGCGAGTTCGACGCTGTCCGCCCTCACCGGGAGCCTTTCGGCGATCGCGCGGATCGGTTCGATCCCACGGTCGCGGGCGACCTCGAGGGCCGCGCCTGCGGGATCGACGCCGACCGGGATCCCGAGAGGGGCCCCGAAGCGGCCGGTCCCGGCCCCGACCTCTATGGCGCGCTCGCGGTCGACATCGGCGGGAATCGCACACTCGAGGGCGGCTTGCTCTGCGCGGTAGGCCTCGGCGTTCGTGTCGTACCACTCGTCGTACTCGTCGGTGAGGTTCTCGAAGGGGGCGGTCATCGGTTGGGTCTTACAGGTAGAGAACGTGTATCAGTCGTCGTCCTCGAGGCGGAGTCGCACGCTCGCGGCGTGGGCCTCGAGACCCTCCGCCTCGGCGAGGGTGGTGACGGTGTCACCGAGCTCGGCGAGGCCCTCCCTCGAGAGCCGCTGGACCGTCGTCGACCGGAGGAACGTCTCGACGGAGAGGCCGCCGGTGACGCGGGCGTTGCCGTTGGTCGGGAGGACGTGGTTCGTCCCGCTTGCGTAGTCGCCGGCAGCGACGGGGGTGTGTGGGCCGAGGAAGACGCTGCCGGCGCTGTCGATACGTTCGAGGATCTCCTCGTCGTCTTCCGCGATGATCACGAGGTGTTCGGGGGCGTACTCCTCGGTAAAGAGGATCGCCTCGCTCATCGATCGGGCGTGTAAGACGGCGCTGCCGTCGTTGCCGAGTGCCTCCAGGATCACGTCCTCGCGCGTGCGCTCTGGAACCTGACGCTCGACGGCCTCGACGACTCGCTCGGCGAGTTCGCGGTCGTCGGTGACGGCGACGACCGGCGAGTTGGGGTCGTGTTCGGCCTGCGTGATGAGTTCGGCGGCGACGAGGTCGGGATCGGCCGTCTCGTCGGCGACGATCCCCACCTCGCTCGGCCCCGCTAAGGTGTCGATCTCGACGTCGCCCCGTACTTGTGCTTTCGCCGCGGTTACCCATCGGTTGCCCGGCCCGACGATCTTCCGGACGCTCGTGACCGTCTCCGTGCCGTAAGCAAGCGCGGCGATCGCCTGTGCGCCGCCGACGCTGTAGACCGCGTCCGCCCCCGCGGCGTGGATCGCCGCGAGCGTGACGGGGTTGAGCTCCTCGGCCGGCGGCGTGACCACCGAGACGTGATCGACGCCCGCGACGACCGCGGGGACGACGCCCATGATCGCACTCGAGGGATAGGCGGCCGTCCCGCCGGGGACGTAGACGCCGGCCCGATCGATCGGCCGAAAGCGCCGGCCGAGTTCACGACCCTCGCTGAACTCCCGTCGCCAGTCTTCGGGCACCTGGGCTCGGTGGAACTCCCGGACGTTCGCCGCGGCGGTCTCGATCGCTTCGCGGGTCTCCCCGTCTACCTCGTCATAGGCCCGTTCACACCGGTCCGTGATCTCGAGGTTGCCCACCTCGACGTCGTCGAACTCGCTCGTGAACTCCCGGACGGCGACGTCACCCTCCTCGCGGACGCGCTCTACGATCGCACGGACGTCCTCGCGGACCTCGTCGATGCCGGCGTCGCGCTGGAAGAAGGCGACCCGGTCGTCGGGTCCGAGGTCGGCGACCTCCTGCAGGTCGATTGTCATGGCCACCAGTTAGGACGGCCGGCGAAAAACGGTTTCCTTTAGGAACCGGACTCCTCGATCTTCCAGATCCCGACCATCGACAGCGCCGCCCGCACGGTCAGGTAGACCACGAGCAGGAAGCCGACGACACCGATCGGTGCCGCGAACAGCTGTGCGGTCCGGAACGGGACCACGAGTCGGCCGAAGCCGAGCACGACGAAACTCAGGATGACGAGCGTAAAGGCCGCAAGCGAGAGTTTGACGAACGCGAACTGGTCCATATCCGACGTGTGTGTTCGAATCGCTAAGAGCTATCGGGATTTCCATCGTACGAGGTGTCCACACTAGGCGTCAGTATCTCACCAGCCAGTGTTTCAGTCGTTGAAACCTCTCACACGCTCTCTCCCGCGGGCGTCGTCGGTCCCGAGGCGTGACTCGAGGCGGCGAACCCGTCCGGAGACGTTCTTCGCGAGGACCCGCCCGGCGAAGGCGGGGCTCCGGCGCAGATCCCGGGAGTAGAACTCACCGAGCTGGTCGTCGGGGACCGTCAGTGGCTCGAACGCCGGATCCCGAAAGCTGAGAACGCCCTCGGTCAACAGCCGTATCTGTATCGTCGCGAGCCGATCGAAGACGTCCCAGAGGGTGTAGCAATCCCGTAGGCTGACTTCCTCGTAAGCGACGACCTCGCCGGCGTCGATCGACTCGTTCAGTCGCTGGAGGGTGGTCCCGGCACGGGTTCGCCCGTCGTGGAAACTCGCCGGCGGGCCCATACCGCGGTACCTGCGGACGTCCGCGGGGTGGAAACTGATGACGCCGTGTTCCGGGGCGGTCAGGACGTCGCCTCGAACCAGCCCGAACCCAAAGCGGACGACGAGGTCACACTGGTCGGCCAGTTCGGCGACCGTCCCCGCTGGCAACTCGTTCCAGACGCCGTCGGTGTGGGGCTCACACTCGAGAACCGCTGTGTCGGCCAGACAGTCGACGCTCTCTACGGGGTGGCGATGCCACAGCGACTGGTCGTCACCGAGTGCTCTGGCGGCTGTTCGCTCCGCGAGGACGAGCATCCACGCCTTCTCCCGACGTAGATCATCGACGAACCCCGTGGCCCCCTCGAGGGCACGTCTCACTCTCGAGTCCCCGGGTTCGGCAGTCGTCTCCGAACCGCTGGCGTTGGCGACGACCAGGGAAACGTCGACGTTCGGTTCGCGCTGGAGACGCTCGAGTGCGCGTACTTGCCAGCCGAACAGAGACGCCTCGGCCAGGACTCCGACCGTCACCGAAGATGTACCCGCCATCCGCTCTGTGGGTAGGCACGACTCGTCTTTAGTTACGAGCGGCGTTTGTCACCCCACTCACGCGGTACTGTGTGGCTACAGCGCTACCGACACCGTTCATCCCACGTTTCTCCGATACGTTTGCGCGCCAGGACTCCCCCGGCGATCGTCGAACCCGGCGGTCCCCGACCGCGTTTCAGCTATCCGTCCCGTATTATCGTGTAAGATCCGGCCGATACGTCGTCCCATAACGGTACCTCTTTTAGGAACCCACCCGACCCCACTGGTATGCCCACGCTCGGCCTGGTGGTCGCGGAGTTCAACCGCCCGATCACCGAGCAGATGGAGACCCGAGCCCACGAGGCAGCCGAGGACGGCGGCGTCGAAATCCACGAGACCGTCCGCGTCCCGGGTGCCTACGACGCGCCACTGGCGGCGGATCGGCTCGCCCG
>LKNC01000018.1 GCA_001564255.1 Natrialbaceae archaeon Tc-Br11_E2g1 | reverse complement strand
GAAAAACGCGCCAGTCGAAAGCCGAATCAGATCATGCTCTCGAAGTCCTCGAGACCGTAGGACGGCTCCGCGCCACGGCGGTCGAGGACTTCGTTCGCGAGCAGCCAGTAGACGACCGAGAGGGCCTTTCGACCCTTGTTGTTCGTCGGGACGACGAGGTCGACGTTGCTGGTCTGGTTGTTCGAGTCACACATCGCGATGACCGGGATGCCCACCGTGATGGCCTCTTTGACGGCCTGGGCGTCACCGATCGGGTCGGTGACGACGACCACGTCGGGTTCGATGTAGCCGGCGTACTTGGGGTTCGTGAGCGTCCCCGGGATGAACCGGCCCGTGCGGGCTCGAGCGCCGACCGCTTCCGCGAACTTCTCGGCGGGGAAGCGACCGTACTGGCGACTCGAGGTCACGAGGATCTGTTCGGGGGCGTAGTTCGCGAGGAAGTCAGCGGCCGTGCGGATACGGCCGTCGGTCTTCGAGACGTCGAGGACGTACAGGCCGTCGGTCCGGACGCGGTGGATAAACCGCTCCATGTCCGCGGTCTTTTGCTGGGTACCGATGTGGACACCGGCACCGAGGTAGTCCTCGACTGGGATGAGCAGGTCGGCTTCCTCGTCGGACATCACGTCGTCGTCGAGAGTCGGCCCGTCGTCTTCTTCGGCCTCGGCTTCCGCCTCGGCGGCCTCTACGTCCGCGGGTTCGACGTCCTCGGCGGGTTCGGCGGCGGGACCGGCCCCTTCGGCCGGTTCCTCGTCGATCTCCTCCTCGGCGGCGTCGAGCCCTTCCTGTTGTGCGTCGTTTTCTGTCATGTCGCGTCGTCTGCGATTCGAATGAGCTCGTTGAGCTTTGCGGTTCGCTCGCCGCCGACGGCACCCGTCTTGATGAAGGGGGCGTCGGTCGCCACGGCGAGGTGTGCGATCGTCGTGTCCTCGGTTTCGCCCGAGCGGTGGGAGACGACCGAGTCGTAGCCGTTCTCGGTCGCGAGTTCGATCGCGTCGAAGGCGTCGGTGAGTGTCCCGATCTGGTTTGGCTTGATCAGGATACTGTTCGCCGCGCCGACCTCGATACCATCGGCCAGCCGATCCGTATTCGTCACGAACAGGTCGTCGCCACAGATCAGCGTCCGGTCTGCCCGCTGGCGTTGCCCGCTCGCAGTGCCCGTGGCGCTACGCGCCACGCTGCCGACGCGATCGGTCAGGTCAGCGAACGCCTCGTAGTCGTTCTCGTCGAGGGGGTCCTCGACGTACACCAGGTCGTACTCCGTGACCAGCGAGGCGATGTACTCGATCTGCTCGCCGGTGTCGCGCGTCCGGTCGCTGTACTCGTAGACGCCCGCTTGGGCGTCGTACATCTCGGCGGCGGCGACGTCGAGCCCGAAACCGATCTCGAAGCCGACGTCCGCTTCGACCGTTTCGATGGCCTCGGCGACGATCTCGAAGGCCTCTGCGTCGTCGATCGACGGTGCCCAGGCACCTTCGTCACCCTTGCCCGAGGGGACGTCACGTTCCTCGAGGAGTTCGCTTACCTCCCCGTGGACGGCGGCGTTGGCGAAGACGGCGTCGGCGACGTTGGGTGCGCCGACGGGCGCGACGAGGAACTCCTGGATGTCCGTGGCGTCGGCGGCGTGTTCGCCACCGCCAACGACGTTCCCGAGCGGGATCGGGAAGTTCTCGCCACGGAAGGCACCACCGAGGTGCTGGTAAAGCGGCGCACCGAGGACGTCGGCACCCGCCTTCGCGGCGGCCATCGAGACCGCGACCGCGCTGTTTGCACCGATCTTCGAGAAGTCGTCGGTACCGTCAGCAGCGTGAAGGATCGCGTCGACCTCACGCTGGTTGCCGGCGTACGCCTCGCCGACGAGTCGCGGGACGGCGTGTTCTCGAGCCGCCGCGATCGCCTCCGATGGGGGCCGTTCGACCGCCTCGAACTCGCCCGTGCTCGCCCCGGAGGGAGCAACCGCACGACCGAAGCCGCCACTCTCGGTGAGCACGTCGGCCTCGACAGTCGGGTTCCCCCGCGAGTCGAGGACGCGCCGGAGACGAACGTCGGTGACGAGCGTCATCAGGCCTCACCTCGGTCGACGGTGAAAGGCAAGACGCCCGCGTCGTACTCCTCGGCGGCGATCAGGATCGGCTCGGTCTGATCGGTCTCGATCAACACCGGCGCTCCGTAGGACACCTGCAGTGCCCGCGCACCGAGGATACGCGCTTTCTCGTATCGGTTGTGTTGTTGTGCCCCCTGCATTACTGGTATGGTGCGACGACGTCGACGAGGTCGGTGTGGGAAACGAGCATTCGCCGACAGCAGTAGCGCTCGACGCCAAGCTCGTCTAAGACCTCCTGTGGGTCCTCCTCGCCTTCTTTCGTGCGCTCTTTGAACTCCTCCCAGTGTTCGCCGACGACCGAGCCGCACGTGAAACACCGGACCGGTACCATCATATCATGATCACCTAGCGGTAGGACTTCTGGTAGCGAGCCCGGGCACCGGGTCCACCCCACTTTTTGGATTCGGACTGTCGAACGTCGTTGACCAGCAGCGAACGGTCGAACTCCATGAACGCGTCACGGAGTTCGGCGTCGTTCGTGTGATCGACGATGCCGCGAGCGATCGCGGTGCGGACGGCGTCTGCCTGTCCGCTGATCCCGCCACCCTCGACGCGAACGTCGATGTCGATCTCGCTGCGCAGCTCCTCGCCGGCGATGCGAAACGGCTCGCGCATCTTCAGCCGGGAGGTCTCGGGTTCGACCAGCTCGACCGGCTGGGAGTTGATTCGCACACGACCCTCGCCGTCTCGCACGGTCGCGCGAGCGACGGCGGTCTTTTTCTTGCCACTCGTGTTCGTTACCATGTAACCGTAGCACCTAGTTGTTCGCTGACTTCGTGGAGGTGCACGAAGCGGATGTTCGAGAGCCGATCCAGCGACGTGTCCTCGAGGATCTCCGCGTCGTCGTCCTCGTATGGGTTGCCGACGTAGACGCGGACGTTCTCGAAGGCCTCGCGGCCACGCTGTTTCTTGTAGGGCAACATACCGCGGATCGCGCGCTTGAAGATCGTATCCGGCCGCTTTGGATAGTACGGACCGCGATCCGATCCCAGCTGCAACCGCGTGCGGTAGGTCTCGAAGACGTCTTCTCTGTCGCCCGTGATTACCGCGTCCTCCGCGTTTACCACGGCGACCCGGTCGCCCGCCAGGGCGCGTTCGGCGACCTGGCTCGCGACGCGACCCAGAATGCAGTCACCGGCATCGACGACGACGTCCGCATCGAACTCCACAGCGCTCATGCGATCACCCGTACGCCGGAGCCGTCTGGGTTCTCTTCGAGCAGTTGCTCGAGCTGTACTGTCTCGCCGACCTGGTCGATCTTCGTCTCCGCGGACGACGAGAAGTCGACTGCGGCGACGGTGACCGATTTCTGTAGTGCGCCCGAACCCAGCACCTTGCCGGGAACGACGACCGTCTCTTCTTCGCGTGCGTACCGCTCGATGCGCCCCAGGTTGACCTCGGCGTGGCGAGATCGGGGCTTCTCGAGACGATGTGCGACGTCTCGCCAGACGTCGGCGTCCGTGTTACGGGACGTCGACTTCAACTCGGCGATGAGATCGTTGAGTCTCGGATTCGTTTTACTACTCATTGATGTCCTCGGAATGCTGCAGGGTGACTGTCGGTCCGACAGTCGGGAAGAAGTGGATGCAGGGAGCAGGATTTGAACCTGCGGACTCCTACGAGACAGCGCCCTGAACGCTGCGCCGTTGGCCAGACTTGGCTATCCCTGCTCGCACTTCCGGTTACCCGTCGCCCCGTAAAACCCCTTTCGGTTTCCTCGACGGAACCGGCCTCGGAGCTCACGGCACCGGGAGCCGCCGAGTTGGGGGTGGGGCGTCGGGTCATCTTACAACTGTACTGCCTCTTCGAGTGCGTCCGCGCGACGTTCGATCGACTCGATCCCGCGGGAAACGAGTTCCTCGACGGTAAACGAACCGTCGGTCTCGACGTGGAAGACGAACGTTTCCGGGACGTCTTCGACGCGCACCTCCTTGCCGGGGTACCGGTTTGCGAGGTCGTGACCGAACTCGCCGGTCGGGATCAGGTCGCCGTCCCGGGGCTGCTCACCGTTCGACGGTTCCGCGGCTTCCGCCGCGCCCTCCTCGATCACACCACGGACGATCCGGGACTGTTGGTCTTCGAACTCCGGCAGATCGCCGACGACCTCCACGCGCTGGAGGTGGCGGTAGCCGACACCGGTACCGCCCTGGTGTTTGGCGTGTTCTTTCCCGGTTCCCATGACGGCATCCGCCTCGGCCTCGAGGCGCTGGCCGTCTTTGAGCTCGATGATCGGGACGTTTTCGTCAGCGGGCTGGACGAGTTCGTCACTCGAGACGAGATCGCCCGAGTAGGCGGTTTCAGGCCCTTCGACGTCGATCGAGAGCGTCACGACATCGTCCTCGAGGAACTCGCCTTCCGGTGGGGTCGTCAGTGGGACCAGCCCCAGACGGAGCGCGAGTTGCTCGTCGAACATGACCGACGAGTTCTCGATGAAACGGACGGTGTCGATCGCCATCGTTGGCACGTCCGCGATCATCGCCCGGCGGACCCCGTTGGCGAAGGCGGGGGTGACCCCGCGGACGAGGAATCGCGCCTCGCGATCCCCGCGTTCGACGAACTCGACGTCGTACTCCTTGCTCATGGTCTAGTAGCCGCCTTTCCCTTTGGGGGGACGCGACCCGTCGTGTGGGATCGGTGTCACGTCCTCGATTCGACCGATCTCGATGCCCGATCGGGCGAGTGCGCGGATCGTCGCCTGTGCGCCGGGGCCGGGGGACTTCTGGAGGTTCCCGCCGGGGCCACGCACGCGGACGTGCAGGCCCGAGATGCCGGCTGCTTTGATCTCGTCTGCGATCTCTTCGGCCATCTGCATCGCCGCGTACGGCGACGCTTCGTCGCGGTTTTGCTTGACCGCCGTCCCACCGGAGGACTTGGCGATCGTCTCCGCACCCGTGAGATCGGTCACGGTCATGATGGTGTTGTTGAACGATGCGTGCACGTGGGCGACTCCCCACTTGTCGTCTTCCTGGCTCATGGGTTACTGACCCTCCGCGCGTTCTGGGTGGAGTTCGTCCGCGAGTGGACTGTTCTCGTCGAAGGCGACCAGACCTTCCTCGTCGACGTCGACGACGTACGACGGGATCTGCTGGCGCTGGCCGCCGACGAGGACGTGCCCGTGGACGATGAACTGACGGGCCTGCTGGGTCGTGTTCGCCAGACCCTTGCGGTAGACGACCGTCTGGAGACGCCGTTCTAAGACGTCCTCGACCTCGAGGCCGAGGATGTCACCGAGGTCGCCTCCCTCGTCTAAGACGCCGACGCGTTCGAGACGTCCGAGGAACTCCTCGCGACGGCGCTGGACGGTCCGTTCGTCCTGGGGCTGGGCGAGCAGTTCACGGGCCTCGCGTCGGTACGAACGAAGCTCCGACTGGGCCCGCCAGAGTTCTTCTTTGTTCTTCAGGCCGTAGCGCTCGATAAGGGAGTGTTCGCTCGCGATGCGCTCACCCTGGAAGGGGTGGTTCGGCGTCTCGTACTGTTTGGTCTTCGATCCGAGTGCCATTATTCGTCACCCTCCGCGGCTTCCTCCTCACGCAGCTCTTCGACGTTGACGCCGATGGTCCCCTCCGTACGGCCCGTGGACTTGGTTCGCTGACCGCGAACCTTCTGGCCTTTCTTGTGGCGGACGCCACGGTAGGAGTCGATCATCTTCATCCGGTTTATGTCGTGTTGGCGGGTGAGCTGGAGATCGTTGCCGATCTCGTGGGTCGTTTCACCGCTATAGAAGTCCTTCTGGCGGTTGTTCAGCCAGTCGGGAACTTCCTCGGCGTAGTTCTCTACGATCTCGACGACCGAGTCGATCGTATCGTCCTCGAGTGCACCGAACGTCGCCGTTCGGTCGACGCCCGCTTTCTCGGCGATGAGCCGGGCGCTCCGGCGACCGATCCCGTTCAGCTCCGAGAGCGAACGCTCGACGGACTTCGTCCCGTCGAGGTCGGTCTGACCGATACGGACGAAGTATCGAAGGTCGTCTTCCTCCTGGTTTTGTTCTTCCTCGCTCATGTATCGTGTATGTGTGTCTGGTGTGTGCGCGATGCGAAACGCGCCGACCGGAAGCCGGCCGGCGGGTCACGTCCGACGTTGTGGCGGGGATTCGAACCCCGGAGGCTTGACGCCACATGGTTAGCAACCATGCGCCTTGGGCCGCTTGGCTACCACAACACCGTGTCTATCGTCGCCCTCTCGGACTCGGGGGCGAGCCCCCCTACATCGTATTGCACCCGATCTTACCCCTGAAGGCTACTTAAGCCCAACGAATCCCCCTCGAGAAAAGCGGCAGTTTCGGGTCAACTCTCGGGGTCCAGTTCGACCAGCTGTAACGACCGATCGAGGTGACAGATCTCGTGTGGACCGTCCCCGAGGATCTCCCTGATCCGGTATTCCCCCTCGAGGTCGATCCCGTCGGGCTCACAGTAGACGTGGCTCGGACAGTCGACGTACGGACACGGCCCTGCAAGCGTCGCTTTGCTCCCGGCGAACGATCCTTTCGTCGGCACGTTCGCGCTCACAGGGACCGGTTCGACCTCGACGGCGCGGACGCCGCCGTCGTGAAGGGCACATTCGAGTGTCTGGGCGTTCTCCCGGACGTCAGTGACGCGATAGCGGGTTCCGACCTCGAGGTTGAGACACTGGCTGCGGTACGGACAGCCGGCACAGCCGTCGGCTTCGCCCTCGTAGACGAACTCGGTGTCGGGGTCGGCGAGGCGGGTCCCGATGAGGGTAACGGTTGACATGGTACGGCATTGCCGACGAACGCGGTTAAGGCTCACGTCCGGTGAGTTCGTCGAGACGGTCGAAGTACCGCTCGCGTGGGACCTGGTAGAGCCCGCGGTAGTCGATCTCCCCGTCGGCAAACCGTCGGGCGAGTTCTACAGCGCGGTCGACGGCCTCCGTCCGGGTGGGAACGCCGTGGGACCCGGGGAGGGAGACGTCGGGTTCCAGGTAGAGGTCGACGTACCAGTCGGCGCCGGGGGTGGCCGGGTTCGTCCCCGGGCGACGGCTCCGTTCCCCCCGGGTGAGATACAGCGTCGGGAGACAGGGGGCGGGGAACTCCTCGGCGTCGAAGACGTCCGGGCAGTAGACGAGGACCGCTCGGTCACCCTCGTCGCTCCAGACGACCCACCCGTCGGGGAGGTCCGCGAAGTCAGTCATGGCTTTCCCTACGACCCGCGAGCTAAATACCACGTCGGCTCCTGTCCGTATGCGTATGGCCGGCGCGCGCGAGCGAGAGCACGCGATTCCGGGCCGGTGACTTATTTACTCGGCCACCCAAACACCGTGTAGTGCGCGTATAAATTACACTGTTCTGTCAATATAGGGTCGAAAACAAGTTCTGGTAAATATCTTTTGGGGCTAAGCTTATGTGGCTGGATTACTCACTCATTAAATACTATCGGTATCCGTCCCCCGGACCGATCCACTCCACGCCCCATCCCCGCCGCAACGTCGTTGCCCGCCGCTGACCTGTCGCCGCCAGGGGAGTGTCAGAAGTTCACACATGACACGAGCGTTCGCCGCCCGAACCCCACGCCCCCGCTCTATGTTCACACGCGAGGAGCCGTCGGCCCGTTCGCGTGACTGGGTACGAGGGGACCCGAAACTGGTAATGATACTATGAACGGTGACATCGAGACACTCGAGGACCTGAGCAACGATTACAAGCAGTCGATGCCCGCAGACCTGCGGGAGACCAGCCCGTTTAGCTGGTACCTACAGGAGCTGTACGAGGACCCGAAGATCGCCCGCAACGCCCACCAGCGGGTCGCGGACATGTTCGACTACTACGGGACCAGCTACGACGAGACCGAAGGCGTCGTCGAGTACCGGCTGGCGAGTGAGGACCCACTCGGCGACGGCGAGAACACCTTCTACGGGAAGGTGATCCACCAGTCGATCCACGAGTTCGTCAACAAAGTCAAATCCGGCGCACGGCGGCTCGGCCCCGAACGCCGGATCAAACTCCTGCTCGGTCCCGTCGGTTCCGGGAAGTCCCACTTCGACCGGCAGGTCCGTCGGTACTTCGAGGACTACACCATGCGCGAGGACGGGCGGATGTACACCTTCCGCTGGACGAACCTCTGTGGGGTCATCAACGACCAGGACCCCGCCGACGACGCCGTCCGCTCGCCGATGAACCAGGACCCACTGGTTTTGCTCCCCTTAGAGCAACGCCAGGCCGTCATCGACGAACTGAACGCCCGCCTCGAGGCCCCCTACACGATCCAGAACGAACAGAGCCTGGATCCCGAAAGCGAGTTCTACATGGATCGATTGTTGGCTCACTACGAGGACGACCTCCAGACGGTTCTCGAAGAGCACGTCGAGATCGTTCGACTCGTCGCCGACGAGAACAAACGCCAGTGTCTCGAGACCTTCGAGCCAAAGGACAAGAAAAACCAGGACGAGACCGAACTCACCGGCGACGTCAACTACTCGAAGATCGCCATCTACGGCGAGTCCGACCCGCGCGCGTTCGACTACTCCGGGGCGTTCTGTAACGCAAACCGCGGGGTGTTCTCCGGGGAGGAGCTGCTCAAACTCCAGCGGGAGTTCCTCTATGACTTCCTCCACGCCACCCAGGAGATGACGATCAAGCCCAAGAACAACCCGCGGATCGACATCGACCAGGTGATCGTCGGGCGGACGAACATGCCCGAGTACAAGGACAAAAAGGGCGACGAGAAGATGGAGGCGTTCAACGACCGCACCAAGCGGATCGACTTCCCGTACGTCCTCTCCTACGAAGACGAGGCCAGCATCTACAACAAGATGCTCGCGAACGCCGACGTCCCCGACATCAACGTCGAGCCACACACCCTGGAGATGGCGGGACTGTTCGGCGTGCTCACCCGGATCGAAGAGCCCGACGCCGAGACCGTCGATCTGCTCTCGAAGGCCAAAGCCTACAACGGCGAGATCGACGAGGGTGACGACATCGACCTCAAGAAGTTAGAGGAGGAAGCCGCGGCGAAAGCCGAGATCGGCGAGGGGATGGTCGGGGTCTCCCCGCGCTTTATCGGCGACGAGATCGCCGAGGCCATCATGGACTCGAAACACCGCTCGAGGGGCTTTCTCTCCCCACTTACCGTGTTCAACTTCTTCGAGGAGAACTTAGAGCACCACGGCTCGATCCCCGAGGAGAACTTCGAGACCTACTACCGCTACTTGGAGACGGTTCGGGAGGAGTACAGAGAACGCGCCATCGAGGACGTCCGCCACGCGCTGGCCTACGACGTCGACGAGATCCAACGGCAAGGCGAGAAGTACATGGACCACGTGATGGCTTACATCGACGACGACACCATCGAGGACGAACTCACCGGCCGCGAACAGGAGCCCGACGAGACGTTCCTGCGCAGCGTCGAGGAGAAACTCGACGTCCCCGAGGACCGCAAGGACGACTTCCGCCAGGAAGTCAGCAACTGGGTCTCCCGGCGGGCCCGCGAGGGCGAGGCGTTCAACCCACAGGACAACGAGCGTCTGCGCCGCGCCCTAGAGCGCAAACTCTGGGAGGACAAGAAACACAACATCAACTTCTCCGCGCTGGTCAGCGCCAGTGACGTCGACGACGACGAACGCTCCTCGTGGATCGACGCGTTGATCGAGCAGGGGTACTCCGAGGACGGCGCAAAGGAGGTCCTCGAGTTCGCCGGCGCGGAGGTGGCAAAAGCCGAGATCGAAGACTAATGGCTGGAACCGAGTACGTCCGCGACGCAGACCGCCAACTCGAGGAGACCTACGAGGAGCCGATGAGCCTCGCGACGTACGTCGACCGGATCTTCGAGAACCCGACGACGGCCTCTCACGCCTCGAAGTACTTACTCGAGGCGATCGAGGCTGCCGGGACGCGGACGGTCGTCGAGGAGGGCGAGGAGAAACGTCGCTATCGCTTCTTCGACGACCCACACAACGACGGCGAACACGCCATCCTCGGCAACACCGAGGTGTTGAACGGCTTCGTCGACGACCTCCGTTCGATCGCCGCGGGCCGAGCGAAAGACGAGAAGATCGTCTGGTTCGAGGGGCCGACGGCGACGGGCAAGTCCGAACTCAAGCGGTGTCTGGTCAACGGCCTCCGGGAGTACTCGAAGACTCCGGAGGGGCGACGCTACACCGTCGAGTGGAACGTCCAGACCGTCAGTGGCGAATCGCGGGGCCTGAGCTACGGCGGCGATCCCACGGCGACCGACGAGGACAACTGGTATGAAAGTCCCGTTCAGGCCCACCCACTCTCGGTGTTCCCAGAGGAGGTCCGCGAGAAGATCCTCGCCGATCTCAACGGGAAACTGGAGGACCACGTCCCGATCAGCGTCGATTCCAGGCTCGACCCGTTCTCCCGGGAGGCCTACGAGTACCTGGAGGAACGCTACCGGAGGGAAGGCGAGGAGGCGCTGTTCTCGGCGATCACCGACGAGGACCACCTTCGGGTGAAAAACTACGTCGTCGACGTCGGACAGGGCGTCGGGGTCCTCCACAGCGAGGACGACGGCCCGCCCAAGGAGCGACTGGTCGGCTCGTGGATGCACGGGATGCTCCAGGAACTCGACTCGCGCGGGCGAAAGAACCCCCAGGCGTTCTCGTACGACGGCGTGCTCTCGCAGGGCAACGGCGTCCTGACCATCGTCGAGGACGCCGCTCAACACGCCGACCTCCTCCAGAAACTGCTTAACGTCCCCGACGAGCAGTCGGTGAAACTGGACAAGGGTATCGGGATGGACGTCGACACCCAGATGCTGATCATCTCCAACCCCGATCTCGAGGCACAGCTCAACCAACACGCCGACAGGAACGGCACGGACCCGCTGAAAGCGCTCAAACGCCGCCTCGATAAACACGAGTTCGGCTACCTCACCAACCTCTCACTCGAGACGGAACTCATCCGCCGGGAGCTAACCGGCGAGACGACGGTCTGGGAGGCAGACCGCTACGAGGAACTCGAGGGGAAGATCCGAGAGTCGGTGACGGTGACGGTCAAAGACGCCGCGGGCGAGCTGAGAGACCGGGAGTTCGCGCCACACGCCCTCGAGGCGGCGGCACTGTACGCCGTCGTCACCCGGTTGGGCGACGAGGATCTGCCCTCCGGACTGGACCTGATCGACAAGGCGTTGATATTCGATCAGGGCTACCTCCAGGAAGGGGATAGCCGCCGGGGGAGAGACGAGTTCGACTTCGGGAACGGCGCACACGACGGCGAACACGGCGTTCCAGTCACTTACACCCGCGATACGCTCGCGGAACTGCTCCAGGAGGACAGAGAGCGCCACCACGCCGAGTTGCCAGTCGAGGACGTGATTATGCCCCGGGACGTGTTAAACGAGATGGCCGACGGGATGGTCGACGCCCCCGTGTTCTCCCCGGGGGAGCGCTCTGAGTTCGAGAACCGGGTGGTCCCGGTGAAAAACCACGTCTTCGATCGCCAGGAGGCCGACGTCATCGAGGCGATCATGCACGAAAAGCGGGTAGACGAGGAGACAGTCGGGGAGTACGTCGAACACGTCTACGCCTGGGAGACCGGCGAACCGCTTTACAACGCTCGCGGCGAGGAGGTCGAACCCGATCCGCTGAAGATGAAACTCTTCGAGGTCGAACACCTCGGGCGCTTTACCGAGAAGGCCTACCAGGGTGACCTCCCCCACGAGAGCGTCCGGAAGTTCCGCCGGGAGAAGGTCATCACGGCGCTCAACCGCTACGCGTGGGAACAACGCGACGAGGATTTCGCCGTCGAGGACGTCGAACTCACGGCGATTCCGGTAATCAAGTCGGTCTTAGAGAGCCACGACTGGGACGACGTCCGGCGAACCTTCGAGGACTTCGACCCGCGACAGTGGGACGACCCGCCGAGTGGTACCGAGACCGAGGCGGTCAAAGCGGACACAATCGAGGCGATGGTGGACCTCTTTGAGTACTCCCCGGCCTCGGCAGAACTGACCAGCAGACACGTCATGGGACAGGTGAGCTACCGATGGGACTGAGAGACGACGTAGACAGATTCCGTGAGGTCGGAGAGGCCCGCCGCAAGGACCTCGCCGATTTCATCCAGTACGGCGACCTCGGCCGGAGTCGACAAAAGGAGATCCAGATCCCGGTCAAGATCGTCTCCTTGCCCGGCTTCGAGTACGACCAGCGCGACCAGGGCGGGGTCGGCCAGGGCGACGGTGACACGCCGGACGTCGGCCAGCCGGTCGGCCAGCCCCAACCCCAGCCGGGAGAGGGTGACGACGACGGCGACGAGCCCGGCGAGGAAGGTGGCGACCACGAGTACTACGAGATGGATCCCGAGGAGTTCGCCCAGGAACTCGACGAGGAACTCGGGCTCGATCTCGAGCCGAAAGGCAAGAAGGTGATCGAGGAGAAAGAAGGGCCCTACACCGACCTCACCCGTTCGGGCCCCGACAGCACGCTCGACTTCGAGCGGATGTTCAAGGAGGGCTTAAAGCGCAAACTCGCGATGGACTTCGACGAGGACTTTCTCCGTGAACTCTGTCGGGTCGAGGGTATCACTCCCCGGGAGGTCTTCGAGTGGGCCCGCGGGGAGAACCTCCCCGTCTCGATGGCCTGGATCGAGGAGGCCGTCCGGGAGATCCCCGACGAGGAACGCGGGAAGTGGGGCTCGATCGAGGAGGTCGAAGCCGAGGTCGAACGCGAGAGCGTCCAACAGAAGATCCGCCGGGAGGGCATCAAACACGTCCCCTTCCGCCGGGAGGACGAACGCTACCGCCACCCCGAGATCATCGAGGAGAAAGAAAAGAACGTCGTGGTGGTCAACATCCGGGACGTCTCCGGGTCGATGCGTGAGAAAAAACGCGAACTCGTCGAGCGCACGTTCACGCCCTTAGACTGGTATCTCACCGGCAAGTACGACAACGCCGAGTTCGTCTACATCGCTCACGACGCGGAAGCGTGGGAAGTCTCCCGGGAGGACTTCTTCGGCATCCGAAGCGGCGGCGGGACGAAGATCTCGAGTGCGTACGAACTCGCCGCCCAGTTGTTAGAGGAATACCCCTGGAGCGACTGGAACCGCTACGTCTTCGCGGCGGGAGACTCCGAGAACTCGAGCAACGACACCGAAGAGCGCGTGATCCCGCTGATAGAGGAGATCCCGGCGAACCTCCACGCCTACGTCGAGACCCAGCCGAGCGGGAACGCGATAAACGCCACTCACGCCGAGGAACTCGAGCGTCACTTCGGCGAGAGCGAGGACGTGGCAGTCGCCTACGTCAACGGCGAGGAGGACGTGACCGACGCGATCTACGAGATCCTCAGCACGGAGGACGAACCAGAATCATGAGCAACGCAGACAGATTCCACAAACAGGCGATCGCAAGCGAACTCGAGGAACCAGTCGAGGAGGCCCGCAACCTCGCCGAACAGCTCGGCTTGGAGCCGTACCCGGTCAACTACTGGATCGTCGACCACGACGAGATGAACGAACTCATCGCCTACGGCGGCTTCCAGTCGCGGTATCCCCACTGGCGGTGGGGCATGCAGTACGACCGCCAGCAAAAACAGGACCGCTATACGGGTGGCAAGGCCTTCGAGATCGTCAACAACGACAACCCCGCCCACGCGTTCCTCCAGGAGTCGAACACCCTCGCAGACCAGAAAGCCGTCATCACCCACGTCGAGGCCCACTCCGACTTCTTCGCGAAAAACGAGTGGTTCGCCATGTTCACCGCCGGTCGGGCGGACGACTCCGTCGACGCCGCGGCCATGCTAGAACGACACGCCCGGGCGATCGACGAGTACATGTCCGACCCGGAGATCGATCGTGCGAACGTGGAAAAGTGGATCGACAACGCGCTGTGTCTCGAGGACAACGTCGACCAACACAGGGTGTTCTCCCGGCGACTCGACTTAGCGGTCGATCCCGAGGAGGTCATAGACGAGGATCTGGCGGAGAAACTCGACGAACTCGGCCTCTCCGAGGAGATCAAAGGCGAGGTCTTCGACGAGGAGTGGCTCGAGAAACTCGAGGCCGAGGACGCGAGCGTAAGCTTCCCGGAGGAACCGGAGAAGGATCTGATCGGCTTCCTGAGAGAGTACGGCAAACAGTACGACGAGGAGGCGGGCAAGGCCACGGAGATGGAGGAGTGGCAACGGGACGTTTTGGATATGATGCGGGCTGAGGCCTACTACTTCGCCGCCCAGAAGATGACGAAGGTGATGAATGAGGGATGGGCGAGTTACTGGGAGTCGAAGATGATGAGCGACGAGACGTTCGCGGGCGAAGACGAGTTCATCAACTACGCCGATCACATGGCGAAAGTGCTGGGCTCTGGCGGGCTTAACCCCTACAGTCTCGGCTTTGCGCTCTGGGAGTACGTCGAGAACACCACTAACCGCCGGGAAGTCCTCGAACGGCTGTTGCGCGTCGAGGGGATCTCCTGGCGGAACCTCACCGACGTCGTCGACTTCGACGACGTACTCGCCGAGCTGGAGCCACCGGGGGCGATCGCATCGATCACGTCCGATTCACTCGACGCCCTAGAGGACGTCGAGGACCGCTACGTCGACCCGGAGGCACTCGAAGCCGCCCGTTCGGGCGAGATCGACGCCGACCGCTACCCGTGGAAAGTGCTCACCTACGAGGGACTGGCCCGCCGGCACTACTCGCTTGTGAAACGCCAACACCGTGGCTTCCTCGCTCGCATCGACCAGAACGAACTCGAGCGCATCGGGCGGTATCTCTTCGACGACGCCCGCTACTCCTCGATCGAGGAGGCCCTGGCGGACGTCGAGTACACCGCCGGCTGGGATCGCATGTTCGACGTTCGGGAGAGCCACAACGACGTGACCTTCCTCGATGAGTTTCTCACCCGGGAGTTCATCACCGAAAACGATTATTTCACCTACGAGTACTCACAGGCTACCGGCGGCTTCCACGTCTCGAGTGTCGACCCGGCGGACGTAAAGAAGAAGCTCCTCCTCCAGTTTACCAACTTCGGGAAGCCGACGATCGCCGTCTACGACGGCAACTACAACAACGCCGGCGAGTTGCTGCTCGGCCACCAGTACAACGGCGTCATGCTCGACCTCGGACAGGCACGGGAGACGCTAAAGCGGGTGTTCGAACTCTGGGGGCGGCCCGTGAACTTGCTGACGATCGTCAAGGAACTCGACGACCACGACGTCGAGGTCGCCAGGCGACGAAACCGCGAGCCAGAGCCCGAAGAGCGGGGCAAGCTGCTCCGGTATGACGGCGACGAGGTGACCATCAAGGACGTCCCGTGGGGCGACGTCGACCACCTCGCAGCGAGCGACGTCGACTACGACACGAAACCCGAGGAGTGGCTCGCCTGAGGGACTGTCAAGACCCCCTGAACGATCGGAACTTTTTTATATACGTTGTGTCATCCAACGGGTGACATGCCGGGGAACGGGGACCGACCATCCGGGGGTATCGCGGTCACGGTAGACGGGACGAACCTGCCGTCTTTGCTCACACGTCTCGAGGCCGAGGACCCGACCGTGAGGCGGGAGGCAGTCGAGACCGTCCGGGACGCCATCGACGACGAACCCGCCTCTTGCCTGCCGACCGTCCCGAAGTTACGGGGGGTACTCGAGCGTGACTCCCCGGAGTGTCGGGACACCGCGGCCTACTGTCTCGCCGAACTGGCCGAGGAGTTTCCCGACGACGTCGCGCCGTCGGTCGGGACGATCGCCCGCTTTGCACGCGAGGCGGCGACCACGGCGGGACGGCGACAGGCCCTTCGGTGTCTGGCACACGTCGCGTTGGTCCGGGAGAGCGCGGTCGTGCCGTACTGTGAGACCGTCCGTGACGTCCTCGAGGACGACCCCGGGGACGACGGGATACTCAAATGGGGGATGGCCTGTCTGTCGGAACTCGCCGTCGCCGAACCCGACGCCCTCGAGGTACCCGAGACTGCCCTCGAGGCCGCCCTCGAGGACGGCCGCGTGGCGGTCCGGCGAAACGCCTGTCTCGTCGTCGGCCACGGCCGGCTCTCGTCGGTGGTCGATCACCTCGAGTCGGTCGCGGTCGAGGAGTCGAACCCGGAGGTCCAAAACCGCGCCGTGTGGGCGATAGAGCGGGCTCGAGGCGAATCGCCCGGGTCGGAACGCGAAAAGTGACTCCGTCCGGGACGCCGGCCCCTCGCTCGCCGGGTCAGCGAGACGGTCGAACTCGAGTCTCGGACGGTCTGTCCGGCACCGACGGTCGCCTGGCCGTTCGGAAAACCGTCATCCCGATCCGTCTCAGCGACCGTCCCACATCGCGGGCGCGACGCCGAGGCGCAAGACGAGTGGCCGATAGGAGAAGACGACGATGCCAATGATGATAACGTCGATCCAGAAACTGATATCGCCGTAGACTCCGCGGACGACGCCGATGACGACGAACACGATCGTTAGCATAACCAGGTAGTGGAGCGCCAACTCGAGGAGATCACGTCTGCTCATATCCCCCGTTAGAACGTCGGGTCAAAAACGTTGCTGGAACCGGCCGTTCGGACTAGAACAGCTGGTGGCCGTCATCGAGGAGGCGTGCGGGGCCGCCGACCTTCCAGATCGTCGTCGAGACGCCACACTCCCCGATCTGCTCTTCGACGTACTCGGCGTGTTCTTCGGTCGTGTTGACGTAGACGCTCGCGCCGGTGTCAGTCGAGAAGTAGACGGGAACGTCCTCCTCCTCGCGCAGTTCGCGAACGCGGTTGAAGATGGCGAGCGTCGCGGGTTGCCAGTAGACCCACCCGGAGGGGCCGGTCATCGTCGTCGCGGCGAGGGACAGCGAGTCGTGTTCGGCGAGTTCGAACACCCGATCGAACTCGTTCTCACGCAGGGCATCACGCATCGTCGCGATCTGCTCGTGAATGTGGGCGTTTCGCGCCTGGAACATGTGGCTGTCGGCGGCCTCGGAGTGGGCCGATTCGGTGTGTTTGTGGTAGGGGACGAGGCCGACGATGATCCGCAGGTCCTCGTGGAGGTCCGTCGGGATCGGTCGGGACCGGCAATCCTCGTCGTTCAGCCCCGTATAGAGCTGGGAGAACCCACCCGTGACGGCTCGAGCGGCCGAGGCCGACCCGACCCGGGCGATCGTCGAGATCTCCGGCCGTGAGAGGTCCAGTTCGGCGGCCTCCGAAAGCGCCATCGCCGCCGCGGCAAAGCCCGAAGAGGAAGAGCCAAGGCCGACGTTCGAGGGGAAGGAGTTCCGACTCTCGAGACGAACCGGGTAGACCGTGTGGGCGGCCTCGGAGAGCGAACGGGCCTTCTCGACGACTGCCTCGACG
>LKNC01000017.1 GCA_001564255.1 Natrialbaceae archaeon Tc-Br11_E2g1 | reverse complement strand
CGTCTCGGACGCCCTCCTGAGTCTCGGTTCCGACTGGCTGGTCATCCTCGCGATGATGACTATCATGTTGCTCACGGGGTCGTTGCTCTCGTCTGTCCCGAACATCGTCCTCACGGCACCGTTTCTCACCCCGGCTGCGATGGAACTCGGGCTCGACCCGGTCACGTGGGGCGTCCTGTTTATGATGAGCGACGCGATCGGCTTTATTACCCCGCCGTACGGGCTGAACCTCTACGTCATCAGCGGCCTGACCGATATCGACTATATCAAGGTGGCCTACGCGGCGTTGCCACACCTGCTCGTCCTAGTCGCAATCTGGGGGGCCTTTTTCATCTTCCCCGGGTTGAACGTCTTCGCGCCGTAACCTCCGGGCCCCCTCTACAGTGACAGGTCGGCGTGCCACCGTTCGACGCCCGCCTCGCGTTTGACCTCGTCCATCCTGGCGAGCAGATGAGCCGCCATCGAGGCGGTCTCGACGGCTCGAGTCTCCCCCTCCGTTCGGAACTCGCCGGTCTCCCGGTTGGCGTAGACGGTACAGACCGCACCCGCCCGGAGCCCGTAGATGTTCGCGAGCGTGAGGATCGCGCTGGCTTCCATCTCGATGTTGGCGACGTTGGCCTCCCGGAGGTCGTCGACCAGTTGGTCGGAGCCAGCGGCCGAAAAGCCGTCGAAGCCGGGACGGCCCTGGCCGGCGTAAAAGGAGTCGGCGCTCATCGTAATCCCGGTGTGATACTCGTAATCGAGTCGTTCGGCGGCGGCGATCAGCGCCGAGACGACCTCGTGGTCGGCGCTCGCGGGGTACTCCTCCCGGACGTACTCGTCGCTGGTCCCCTCCTGGCGAACCGCACCCGTGGTGATCACGAGGTCCCCCACCGACATTTCGGGCTGGATCGCACCACACGACCCCACCCGGATGCACGTCTCGACGCCCACCCTGGCGAGTTCCTCGACGGCGATGGCGGCCGACGGCGAGCCGATCCCCGTCGACGTGACCGACACCGGCGTCCCGTCGTAGGTTCCCGTGGCGGTGCGATACTCCCGGTGGTGGGCCCGGACCTCACCGTCGTCCCAGCACTCGAGGACCGTCTCCACGCGTTCGGGATTGCCCGGCAGGAGAACGGTCTCGGCGACGTCCCCGGGGCCGACCTCGAGGTGGTACTGTACGTCCGCGTTCGGGTCCTCGCTGTCCCCTGGCATTCGCTCGCGGGGTTCGGTCCGGGGGCGTATATAAATGCGGGGCGGACGAAAGCCCGCTATGGCACGGGGACGACCCTCGTCGGCGTCGTCCGACAGCCGACGCCGTGGTTTCACGCCGCCGTCGACGAGAACATCCCCGAACTCGGCCCGCCCGTGGGGAACTCGAGGACGGCCTCGCCCAACCGGAGATTGATCTGGACCATCTCGGGCCCGTTATCGCCCGATCCCGTATCGGGGTTTGACAGATACACATGCTTTAGGCATGTATATGCGAAGCCTTTTTCCGAGGAACGGCCGCTACTCGAGGGTCTCTTCGCTGATCGCCCTCGGCAGTAGCTCACCGAGGGTGTACTCGCGAACCGACTCGCCTTCGTCACAGAGGACGGGAAACTCCTCGCCACAGAACTCCGCGAGCGTCTGGCGACACATCCCACAGGGGGTGACCCCGTCGCGGCGACTCGAGCTCACCGCGATGCGGGAAAACCCCTCGTGGCCCTCTGTGATCGCCGCGGCGAGGGCGACCTCCTCGGCGTGTAAGCTGTTGCTGTAGTTGGCGTTCTCGATGTTACAGCCGACGTACACCTCGCCGTCGGCGGTCTCGAGGGCGGCCCCGACGCGGTAGTTCGAGTAGGGCACGTGTGCCCTGGCCTGTACCTCGCGGGCGGCCTCGATCAGCCCCTCGCTGTCGGCGTTCATACGCCTCGATAGATCGACGCCACTCAAGAAGCCACCGGCGTCGCCGGCCTACGTGACGTCGGCGATCGTCGTCTCGACGACTTCCCGAACCGTGGCCACCAGTTCGTCGACGTCCTCGCTCTCGGCGTAGATCCGGACGTACGGCTCGGTGCCACTCGGGCGCACGAGCGTCCAGGAGGCGTCGGCGAACTCGAGGCGGACGCCGTAGTCGGTGTTGACGGCCGCCTCGGGGACGGCGTCGGGGAGGGCGGTCTCGAGGGCGGTCATCGTCGCGGCTTTCGCCTCGTCGGGGCAGTCGACGCGTTCTTTCCGGTAGGGGCGCTCGGTCACGGGCGCACGCAGGGCGTCGGTGTCGCCGGCCTCGAGGACGAGCGCGGAGACGACGCCGGCGCTGACGATGGCATCGATCCAGCCGCCGAACGCGGGGTGGATGTGTTTCCAGGGTTCGGCGGCGAAGACGACGTCGGTGTCATCGCCCGCGTTTTCGCGCACCCTCGCGATCCCCTCGTGTAGCGCACCCAGTCGGACGCGTTCGACACGCCCCCCGGCTCTCCTGACCTGTTCGTCGATCCGGGCGGAGGCGTTGGGTGTGGTGACGACGACGGGGTCGTCGGCCCCGGCCGTCCGGGTGTAGTGGGCGGCGACGACGGCGAGAACCGTGTCCTCGTGGATCACCTCGCCGTCGCCGTCGAGGACGACGATCCGGTCACCGTCACCGTCGTGGGCGATTCCGAGGTCGCCGTCGCCCTCGGCGAGGAACCTCGAAAAGGACTGGAGGGTCTCCGGGGTCGGCTTGCTCTCTCTGGCCGGGAAGTGGCCGTCGACGGCCGCGTTCACCGCGACGACGTCGGCGCCGAGGGCATCGAGGATCTGTGGGGTCGCGAGCCCGGCCACGCCGGCTCCACAGTCGACGGCGATCGACAGCTCCGAGAGCAGCTCTCCGCCCTCTCCGGGGAACTCCTCGCGGACGTATTCGCCCACGGCGTTGCGGTAGGACTCGAGGATTTCGAGTCGTTCGGCGCCACCCCACGCCGCCCAGGGGACGCGCTCGGGGCCGGTTTCGACGCCGTGTTCGACCAGCTTCTCGGCGTCGCGGTCGTACTCGACGCCATCCGAGAAGAACTTGATCCCGTTGTCCGCCGGCGGGTTGTGACTCGCGGTCACCATGACTCCCCGTCGGCCCCGTGAGGCGTAGGCCAGTGTCGGCGTCGGGACGACCCCGACCCGGCGGACCGCGCTGCCGGCGCTCTCGAGGCCGGCTTCCATCGCGGCCGCGAGTGCCTCGCCGGTTTCCCGGGCGTCCCGTCCGACGACGAACGTCTCACCCGGCTTCCCCGCGGCCTGGCCGACCGAGAGCGCGAGCTCTGGGGTCACTCGGTTCTCGACCGGACCGCGGATCCCTGCCGTCCCGAAAAGCGTCATAGGGGGAGTTACTCGAGGGGATACTTATCGGCGTTGCCCGGGAACCGGTCGTGGACGCGTCCACAGGGGAGCCGAGACCCGTTACTCCCGGTACTCATCGGGGAGGTCGTCGATCAGAACGACGGCCTCGCCGTTTATGACGTCCGTGTCGTCGTCTTCGTCACGAACGGTCGTCTCGAGGCGGTACTGGTCGTTGCCGAGGTCCTCGACGATCTCGGTCTTCGCGGAGACGGCGTCGCCGATCTTCACCGGGCCACGGAACTCTAGATCCTGTGAGAGGTAGATCGTCAGGCCGGGCAGGCGGGCGAGTGCGGCACTGATCAGCCCGGAGACGAGGGTGCCGTGGGCGATCCGCTCCCCGAACCGGCTCCTGGCGGCGAACTCCTCGTCCAGGTGCAAGCGATTGGTGTCACCGCTTATTCGGGCGAACGCACGGATGTCGTCGTCAGAGAGGGTCTTCTGGAACGTGACGACGTCGCCGACGGTGATCTCACCGGGTGCGTCCACGGTTCGTTCGAACTCCCAGTCGAGGTCCGAGGACTCGAGAGAGGGGATGGAGGCGGGGACGGCGGTGACGTTCGGCTCGGTCCCGTTTGGCGAACTCGAGGTACACTCTTCGGTCGTCGTAGGGAGCATCGCCGAGACGGCCGCGCGGTTGGCGGCAGTCGCACCCTGAAAGAGGCTACTCGCCATCGTCGTCCACACGTTCGTCATCGACGAAATGTTCGTCCCCCCGACGTTCTGCTGTGACATATAGTACCGAGGTAGGGCCCCGGCCATATGACTTCTTTGGTTTATACAAACCAGCTTTAGGAGAACCGCGGTGTTCAGGCCCGATACGGTGAATTTCCGCCCCTTTCAATATGTGCTTACTCGGGTCAACGAGCTCTTGGGACGACGGTCTCTGCTCAACCTGGCCGCCCGCGAACGGCCGAGCTCGGCCGACGTGCTCGTCGCCCGGAGCTTCCCCACTATCTACCATCAAATGGTATTCAGTGGAAAAACTTATCCCGATGGGGGTCGTTGATGGTGGTGATGACGGACGAATCCGGCCAGGCACCCTGGTTCCCGCCGGCGATGATGAAGCGCCAACTCGAGGAGATGCAACAGGCAGGAGAGCAGGTCGCCGAGTCCCAGCAAGAACTCATCACGCAGTTCATGCAGGCTCAGCCGCTTCCTTTCGAGGACATGTCGTCGTTCGGTCCGATGAACATGGGAACGGCGACCTTCAAGGCCCGCGTCCAGAGCGGCGGCCGGATCAGTGTTCCCGAACCGGAACGGGACGCCCTCGACATCGAGGAGGGGGACATCGTCCAGACAGTCGTTATTCCGGTGAAACGACCCCGCGATCAGGAGTGATTACTACCATGACACAGAACCCAGTCACCACCGCATTCAAAGCCCAGCGCACCGCAGTCGAACAGAGCCAGAGCATGACCCACGACGCCCTCGAGGCCCAACAGGCCTCGTTTAGCGCCCTCGCGGACATGGTTTCGGCCTCCGAGTCGATGATGGAACAAAGCACGGAGCTCTCGAAAAGTACGATCCACGCCTCCCTCGACGCCCTCGAGGCGAACATGCCCGAGGACGCCGCCGACTTCGCGGAGATGCGTGAGATGGTCGACGAGGGATTCGACGCCGCAGCCGAAACCCAGTCTCAGACCGTCGAGGCCGTCGTGGAGGCCATAGAGGAGTCGGGCGCTACCTACGAGGAGTTCTCGGAGGGCTACGCCGAGGTCGTCGACAACTCCTTCGACGCGTTCTTGGAGGCCCACGAACAGATGGAATCGAGCGTCGCCGAGGTCGCCGAGAACGTCGAAGAGGCGACCGAGGAGTTCGACGTCTCCGCGTAACTCGACAGCTTTTCCTGTTAGCAGTCAGATTAGGATCTATGACAGATTCACAGCCCCAGACACAGAACTGGAACGCACTCGTCGAACAGTGGAACGAACAGTTCCTCGACGCACTCGAGGACAACATGGAAGCCCAAGCGCAGTTCGTCGAGAGCTGGTCGGACGCCGTCGAGGACGTCTCCGAAGACGGGGAGATGACCGACGGCGTCGACGGGTACGCCCGCGCCTACGACGCGTGGATGAACGCCTCAAAGCAGATGGTCGAACGGATGAACGACGTCGTCGAGGGCGAGGACGTCGAACTCGATGAGTTCCGTGACATCTGGCTCAACACGGCCAACGAGGCGTTCAAGGAGGTCATGTCGACGACGGCCTTCGCCAAAGTGACCGGCGAAAGCGTCGGTGACGTTTTAGAGGCCCAACAACAGGCCGACGAGGCCGCCGAGACGACCCTGCGGACGCTCGGTTTCCCGACCGAAAGCGACGTCGTCGAGGTCGGCGACCGACTCGTCGAACTCGAGCGACGTCAACACGCCGTCGAGCGGAAACTCGACCACGTCCTCGACCACCTCGAAGGCGACAAATGAAGAACCCGTACGCACTCGCGATGGACATGCAACGGCAGGCCTGGGAGGGGACTGCGGAACTGGCGGAGAACCTCTCGGTCGCGCCGGATCGCGCGGAGACCCTGAACGAAGTCGAGGTTGGACAGACACCCCACGAGGTCGTTTACGAGGAGAACAAACTCCACCTCAAACACTACGAGTCGAGAACCGAAGACCAGTACGACGTCCCCATCCTGATCACCTACGCGTTGATCAACCGGCCGTACATCCTCGACCTCCAGCCCGACCGATCGGTCGTCCAGACGCTCTTGGAGGAGGGGTTCGACGTCTACCTCATCGACTGGGGCGAGCCCTCCGCGCTCGATCGCTCTTTGACCCTCGACGACTACGTCACCCGCTACATCGACAACTGCGTCGACGTGGTCCGGGACCGATCCGGCCAGGACTCGATCAACATGCTCGGGTACTGTATGGGTGGGACCATGTCGACGATGTACGCCTCGCTTTTCCCCGAGAAGGTCCGAAACCTCGGTCTGATGGCTGCGGGACTGTGCTTTGCCGGCGATGGCGGCGTCCTGGAACTGTGGGGGGCCGAAGACTACTACGACCCGGATAAGGTCACCGACACGTTCGGCAACGTTCCCGCGGAGTTCCTCGACGTCGGTTTCGCGCTGATGGACCCGGTCCAGAACAACGTGACGAAGTACGTCCGTTTCTACGACAACATGGAGGACGAGGACTTCGTCGAGAACTTCGCCCGGATGGAAAAGTGGCTGGGTGACGGTATCGACGTCGCCGGTGAGACCTACGATCAGTTCATCCGCGACATCTACCAGGAGAACAAACTGATCGACAACGACCTCTATCTCGACGGGGAACACATCGACATCGGGAACCTCGAGATGCCCGTCCTCCAGATCGTCGCCGAGTACGACCACCTCATCCCGCCGAACGCCTCGAAACCGTTCAACGACGCGATCCCGAGTGAGGATACGGAGATCATGGAGTTCCCGACGGGGCACATCGGGATGTCGGTCTCCTCGCGCAGCCACGCCAAACTCTGGCCGGACGTCTGTGCGTGGTTCGAAGAGCGTTCGCAGGTCGAAGACGACACAAGTGAGGAAGACGCCGACGCGGCAGTCGAACCCGACGTGACGGTCGAGGAAAACGGCGGTGAACCCGCCGACGACCTGACCGCGTTAACCGGGGTCGGTGAGGCCTACGCGACCGACCTCACCGAGGCGGGAATCGAGGGCTTCGATGATCTGGTAAACGCCGACGCCGCAGAACTCGCGTCCGAGACGGGTATCTCTCCCGGTCGGATCGAAGACTGGATCGAGCAGGCAAGCGACCACTGAACACGAAAGCCCGGTAGCTGACCTAGACACCGAAAGTCGCCCGGAGCATATCACGGGTTCCGGGACCGAGACCGACGGCGACGACGGTGAGCATGAGCAAGAACGTAAACCGGGGACTCTCCTCGAACACCTCCTCGTTGAACACCCAGATGATGAAGACGGCAGCGGCGACTTTCAGCGCCACGAACGGCCAGGCGTTCCCGAAGAACTCGACGATCGCTGCGTTGATCGGGTGTTTCGGCGAGAGGGCGTACGGCCAGCCGAACGCCTCCGCGTAGGTGAGTCCGATCAGGTTGGCCACGCCGTCGACGGAGTGTGCCCAGATGATGACTGCACCCATGTAGCCGGTCCCCCGGTTGAGCCGGGGGGCGAACCTGACGATCGCCAGCCACGTGACCGCCGTTATCACGGTCGCGCCGACGAGCGTGACGAGCGTGATCGAGCCGAAAAACCCTACGGTGTCGGCCTGGGTCCAGAGATACGACAGGGTCGCGATCGACGCGACCAACGCCGCGGTCCCGAACCCCGCCACCCCGTACTCATAGCTCGAGAGGTGACCCCGTCGTTCGAGCCAGACCGACGCGACGAGTGCCACGAGCGCGAGCACGGCGACGACGACGTAGATGAACGGGCTGATCAACAACGCCGACCAGGGCAGGGAAAACACCATCTCTCCGTTGTCCCCGGTCGCGACGTTTGCGTCCTCGACCGTCCGCAACGCGCCGCCAAACAGCATCCACGGGAGCAGGCCGTAGAAGGCACCACGGTACCGATCGAGGTCGAGACGCTCGATAGCGAAGTAAAACCCGACCAGCAACAAAAGCAGCGTCGGGATGTATCCCGAGTAGGATTGCCAGGTGTATCCCGGCGTCGCCGTCGGTCCGTCGTCCGGGCCCGCCTGGGCACAGTTCGCGCCGGCGTTTATCTCCGAGCCGTCGCTGTAGGCGACACACGGCCAGCCGTTGGCGTCGGCCACCACCGGACCCCAGTAGTACTGCCAGAGAACCTCGACGTACACCCGCTGTGGGAACAAAAGCGCACCGAGAGTGATCACAGCCGCGAGCGCTATCACGACCGCAACCCAGAGCCGTTCGGGCCCAACGCGGTCGATAAACTCGTCCATACACGACATCGGGACTGTCACTCGTTTACCGTTTGCGGTTTCTCTCATCGAAACCGTTCGGGGCGGCCCCGGAGTCGATCTCGCGGGCGGCCTCGAGGACTTCCCCGTGGATCGCGCCGTTGGAGGCCACGAGGCCGGTACTGTCGTGGCGCCAGGGGTCGCCCTCGAGGTCGGTGACGGTGCCGCCGGCTTCCCGGATCATCTGGACGCCGGCGACGGTGTCCCAGGGGTTCGCCTCGACGTTTGTCATCACCCCGTCGTAGGCGCCGGCAGCGACGAGCGCGAGTGTGGCCTGTGCACAGCCGAGTCGGCGCATGTCGCCAAAGCGGGAGACGATCGCCCGGTTGGCCGCGGCGTACTCCCCGCGGCGGTCGAAGTCCCACCAGATCAGCGGGCAGACGACACAGGTCTCGGGATCCGTTCGATCGCTGACTGCGATCGCCTCGCCGTTGCGAAAGACGCCGTCCGGTCCCGCCCTGTAGACGTCCTCGAGGGCGGGAAAGACGGCCGCCGAACCGACGGGTTCACCGTCGACGACGGCGGCGACGGCGGTGGCGAAGACGCCGATCCCGCGAACGTAGTTGTCCGTCCCGTCGATCGGGTCGACGATCCAGGCCGGGCCGTCCTCGGGGATTTCGCCGCGATCGTCGTCTTCCTCGCCGACGATCGGTTCCCCGGGGGCCCGCGTCGCGATCGCGTCGACGACCGCCGTCTGTGCGTCACGGTCTGCCTGTGTGACGACGTCGGTCTTCCCGGCTTTCGTCTCGATCTCGAGGTCGGTCCGGAACCGCTCGCTTGCGACCGCCGCGCCGGCTCTCGCAGCCGAGCGGGCGAGGATCGCCCTGTCGTTTCCGTCCATACCGATACGGCGGCCGCCCGGGCCAAATGCACACCGGTCTGTCAACGGCGTGAGAAGGTACATATATCCGGATACAGCCCGACCGTCCGGATACGATGACTCTCGAGGATCAGTACAAGATCACTGCGGAAGAACGGCGGGGCGTCCGTGGTTCGGAACTCACGGGGGAGATCGGTATCGACCGGCGGGAAATCGAGTGGCGAAAGGAGTTCACCGGCTTCGGCCCCGACGACGCGGCCCGTCTCGAGGGGATGGGGCCGCTTTTCGAACCGGTCGCCGACGACATCGTCGACGCCTTCTACAGCCACCTCCAGTCGTATTCGGAGACCACCGCGATCCTCGGCTCCTCGGACAAGACGATCGAGGACCTAGAGCGGACTGCGACGCAGTATCTCTTCGATCTCTTCGAGGGTACCTACGACACGGAGTACTTCGACCGGCGTGCCAGAGTCGGCAAGATACACGACATGCTGGACATGCCACCGAAGGTCTACCTGGGCGCGTACGTCATCTTCTACGAAGGGGTCCTCTCGACGCTCGGGGGAGACACGAAAGACCGCCTCGAGGACGTAGCGCGCCCAGCGGACGACGGCGAGCAACTCGTCCCGCTGTCGGAGGCGAAAGCCGCCGTATCCGACCTCGAGGATCGGGCGCTCTCGGGGATGAAACTGCTGAACTTGGATCAGCAGGTCGCGATAGACACCTACATCCACTCGTATGCTGACATCGAGGAAGAACTCGAGCGCCAAGAGGACGTCGCCGAGAACGTCACTGAAACGGTGACGGAACTGCGGAACACCTCCGAAACCGCCCGGAAACACTCCAGGGAGATCGAGAGCCTCGCGGACGAACAGGAGGGATCCATGTCCGAGGTCGCCGGTGAAGTGTCGAACCTCTCTGCGACGGTCGAACAGATCGCCAGCAACGCCGAGGAGGTCACGTCCACGAGCGAAGACGCACAAGCGGTCGCACAGGAGGCAGTCGACTCCGCAGAGGGCGCGATCGAGAAGATGGGGAGCGTCGAGGAGGCCGCAAGCGAGGTGTCTGAGGACGTCGAACGGTTACGCGAACGTGTCGATCGTATCGACGAGATCGTCGAGGTCATAAATGACATCGCCGATCAGACGAACTTACTCGCGCTCAACGCCTCGATCGAGGCCGCCCACGCGAACGAGGCCGGTGACGGCTTCGCAGTCGTCGCAAACGAGGTCAAGTCCCTGGCGGAGGAGTCCCAGGAGGAGGCCTCGAACATCGAACGGATGGTAAAACGCATTCAAGAAGACACCGAGGAAACCGTCGAGAGCCTAGAGGAGGCGAACGCCGAGATCGACGAGGGTGTCGACCGCGTCGAGGAGACCGTCGAGAACCTAGAGCGCATCGAAGGATCGGTCAGGGAAGCGACCACGGGTATCCAGGAGGTCGCCGACGCCACCGACGACCAGGCGGCGAGTACCGAAGAGGTCGCGAGCATGACCGACACCACGATGGAAAACGCTCAGGTGATCGCCGAGAAAGGCGACCGGATCAACGAGGAAAACCGGAACCAACTCGAGTTGGTAAAGGAGATCCAGGCCGAGATCGAGCGACTCACCGACGAGAACCGTCACGGACGCTGACCGTACTCCCCCTCGGGGTTCCACAGTCGGCGGAAACCGAGCCCCCTATTCCCCTCGCCCTCGAGGCTGTGCCATGCGCCAGTTCGTTCTCATCGGCCACGACGTACCCATCGAACCCGACTTCTCACTCGACGACCTCGCCGGCGGTGCCGGCCGGCTGGACGCTCTCTGCCGGTCGATCACCTCCGCGTTCGTCCTCTCACACGGCATCCGCGAGGACGTCCGCGTCCACCTCGTGATTCGGGACGAGCTCACGATCACCTTCGACGGCAGCGAACTCCGGCGGCTCAACCCCGACGAACGCTCGACCGCCGCACTCGTCCGGAAGGCCCTCGAGCACCGCGAGGAGGCCATCGGCGCGCTTCCCGCCGACCCGAGTCCCGGCATCGAGGTCTACCGGCGGGGCTTTCGGGCTACGCTCGAGGCACTCGAGGGCACCGTCGTCCAGCTTCACGAAGGGGGCGACTCGATCGGCGAGGTCGATCCCACAGCGATCTCCGACCCCGTGTTCGTGCTCTCGGATCACCACGAGTTCTCCCTGGCGGAAGTTGACGTCCTCGAGTCCGTTTCCGACCGCCGGCTCCGGCTCGGTCCAGAGCGACTGCACGCCGACCACGCCGTGACGATCGTCCATCACTACCTGGATACCGGCGGCTATCGGCAGTTCTGAGGGGGGATCGCGGTGGCCGGCGGGACAAAGCAAGAATTATACCCGGTCGTGTCTTTCGATTAACCGCGGGCCGGTGGGGTAGCTTGGTATCCTTCGGCCTTCGGGTGGCCGTAACCGCAGTTCGAATCTGCGCCGGCCCACTTCTCCCACACTCTACACCGCCGACCGGCGCGTAGCGACGCCAACGACCGTGCGTGTAGCGAACCGCCTGTGTTCTTCCGGAAACCGAACAGTTGCGTTCACGACCAGAGGGACGGTCACACACCCGAGACGGACCGAAAGTCAAACGAGCTAATAGACCAAATATGTATGATTAAATAGATACCTGTAAGTATGATATTTAAAGCCTGACTCGGTCTCACTCGACACATAGGGAGCGACTCCCGATAAAACGTTCGTGTAGCACTACGGCCTAGTTATCTTGGATAGTACATATAACGGGACTTTAGCTGTATAAAGGCAAAATATCTGAACGTGTTTGATGTTATGTGAACAAACACCCACGCGATACCACCGAGCGGTGCCCAGCGCTCTCGAGTCGGCACAACCGTCTCGGTACGGCATCGACGATCTATCGTGACCGAAGTGACGCCTCGTCCGAACCCGCTCGATTTATTATACCAAAGTCGACACTTATTAGTAGTAGTATTTATCCATACATTTCATCTGTGACCGCGGGCGCGTTTTCCTGGACGGGTTGGCCCGGGGCGATTCACTCGAACACTCCTCGACCGTATCCCACCGCTCGAGGTCGACATCCAGCGGTGGTTGTCTCGAGAGCGGTGCAGGGAGAATTACCGGCCAGCTACCTCCGGCCCGGTGACGTCGATGCGACCGTCGGCAACAGAGTCTCACCGGACGGGACGACTCAGTTGAGTGATTTCAACGACGCAGACTTCTCGTTTCCGTTCGGGCCGAAGATGCAGGTCGCTGCCGGGTGGTTCCGGATCGAAGCTCTATGGAAGCCGACCTTCTAGCCGAGACACGCCTCGCGAACGCGCTCGGTAGTGGTCAACCCCGGCGGAGTCACCCCCGACAGTGAACGTTCCTTGATCGAGTTCCTAGAAC
Source organism: Natrialbaceae archaeon Tc-Br11_E2g1 (assembly GCA_001564255.1). GTDB lineage: Archaea > Halobacteriota > Halobacteria > Halobacteriales > Natrialbaceae > Tc-Br11-E2g1. Next base: position 6,279 of record LKNC01000017.1, on the reverse strand, counting down.
ACAACCTAACAGGTCTAACACGTATGCACCATATGCAAACACGTACTCTCTGTATAGCTAATTAAACACGCATCCAGTGTATGGGTTAGGTTGCTTGCTGACCTCCCAGATAATTGGACAGGCTTATATATCTCCAGAATAAGCGTGCTCCATGGTACAAAACCGTACTAGCAGCGGTGATAATGGTAATTCGGACGGGAAACCACGTGCTTCAACCAACAAAAGTCGCCGAAATTTCCTTCGAGCAACCGGTGCGGGAATGACGGTGGCCGCGTTCGCCGGCTGTCTCGGCGACGGCGAAACGGAAACGATCGAAGTCGATGGGGAGGAACTCGCAACGGAGATCACGATAATGGCTTGGGGCGGTTCCGCCGAGGACGCCATGGAGGAATACTACGCAGCCCCGTTCGAAGAAGAAACCGGGGTGACGGTGAACGTCGTCGGCGCCTCGAGCGGTCACGAAATGGTCTCCAGAATTCAGGGTGGTGCAGAAGACGTCCACATCATCAATCCCGAGGAGATCGACGTCTACGAGGCCATCGAGGACGGCTACATTCACCCGATCCGGACGGAGAACCTCTCGAACTATGACGCGATCCAGGACGAACTAGACCCGGAAGAAGTGATTTACGACCCCGGTGAAGACGTCCATCACATCCCCCACATCTACGGCGGAACTGGCATCACGTACAACCACGACGAGATCGACGAACCCGACTCGTGGATGGATATTATGACCGACGAGCTGGACGGCTCCCTGATCCACTTCGATTATCCGAACTACGTCGTCGGCCAGGCGGCTCTCGCCCTCGGGATGGATATGAACGAAGCCGTACAGGACGAATCGATGATGGACGAAGTCTGGGACTTCGTCGAGGAACGAAACGAGCTCGTCTCCGAGTGGAGTAACTCGGGTTCATCGACGATGGAAGCGTTCACCACTGAATCGGCGCTCGCCGGTTCGCTCTGGGTCGGCCGCCAGACGGCGATCGAACGCGATGGCGTCCCCGTCTCTTACACTGTTCCGGAGGAGGGTGCGTACTTCTGGGTCAACGTCCTGAACATCCCATCGTACGTCGAAGATCCGTACCGCATCACCGCCGAGACGTTCATCGACTACCTCATTTCGGAAGAACCGACCGCGGAATACGTCGAGGATCAAGTGTACGCACCATCGATCGAGTACACCGAGATGGAACCGCCCGAAATCATCGCGGAAAACCCCGACGTCCAGAACCTCGATCTTCTCAGTCAGATGGACCCCGAGCTCTACCAGGAGAACGTCGACGACTGGCAAGAGCAGTTCGAAGAAATCGTTCGCGGATAGCTACACAATTACACCCGTGGATTAATATAATAATGTCTGATACTGCTAATACTATCGTAAACCTAGAAAACGTCGGCAAGAAGTTCGGAAACGTGACAGCAGTCAACGATCTCTCGGTTGACATTCGGGAAGGGGAGTTTTTTTCCCTGTTAGGACCGAGCGGGTGCGGAAAGACGACGACGCTTCGAATGATCGCCGGGTTCGAAACGGCGACTTCGGGAGCAGTCCGTATCCGCGATCGGGAAATGAGTGGCGTCCCTCCGTACGACCGGAACACCGGAATGGTGTTCCAAGGATACGCGCTGTTCCCACACAAGACCGTCGGCGAGAACGTCGGGTTCGGGCTCAAGATGGACGGTGTCCCAAAAGACGAACGGGAGGAGAAAGTAAAGGAAACTCTCGAACTCGTGGATCTTCCGGGTCTGGAAGACCGATCGCCGACTCAGCTCTCAGGCGGTCAGCAACAGCGCGTCGCACTCGCCAGGGCGCTCGCGATCGAACCGTCGCTTCTCTTGCTCGACGAGCCACTCTCGAACCTCGATTATAAACTTCGCAGAGAACTCCGATTTCAGCTCAAACGCATCCAAGAAGAAGTCGGCGTCACGACGATCTACGTCACACACAATCAAAAAGAGGCAATGGCGATGAGCGACAGAATCCTCATCCTGAACGATGGGCAGCGCGAACAACTCGGCACGCCGAAAGAAATCTACAACAAGCCCAAAAGTCGGTTCGTCGCTGACTTCATCGGCGAAGCAAACCTGTTTGACGGCACGGTCACGAAATGCCAGAACGGAACGGCCGAGGTCGAACTCGACATGGGTACGGGCCGGTCACTCTCCGTTCCAACGACGGATGCTGTCGAAGAGGGACGACAGGTTACGATCAACGTTCGCCCGGAGCGAGTCACCGCAACCGACCTCGAAGGGATACTCACCGGCGAAATCGTCTCGAGGACCTACCTTGGCAAAAGCACTCGGTTGCTGGTCGACGTAAACGGAACCGAGATTGAAGCGGACATTTCGAGCGACCAGATCGTTGGACTCTCTCAGGACCTTTCGATCGGCACTACCGTCGACCTCACTTGGAAGCCAGACGCGTGCGTCATCGTAGGAGGGCTTGACTGAACATGGGCGAGCGAACTACTGACCCTCCCGGCGAAACGCGTTCGATCATCCGCCGACTGTCCGACTCAGATTGGTTCCGGTTCATTCAGATCGCACCGGCAGTGTTCTGGATCGGGCTGTTCCTCGTTCTCCCCTTCTTGATCATCATTAGCTACAGCTTTTTCGAAAGTGCCCCGCTAATAGACGGGTTCGGCGGTGCCCAACTCACACTCGACAACTACGTCGAGTTCTTTACTCGCTCGATATATCTCTCTATCCTCTGGGATTCGTTCGTTATCGCCGTTGTCACTACTGTGATAACCCTCCTGCTCGTTTACCCAGCCGCCTACTATCTCGCGTTCTCGGACGTTAAATACAAGAACCTGTTCTTGTTGCTGTTCATCCTGCCGTTCTGGATGAACATCGTGATCCGAACGTACGCGTGGCGGCAGGTCTTCGGCGACGGCGGACTCGTCAATTACCTATTGGGCTTCGTTGGCGCCGGTCCGGTGGAAGTTCTGTTCACGCGGCCGGTCGTCATTATCGGGCTCGTTCACGTATTTCTCCCGTTCATGTTGCTTCCGGTTTACTCCTCGCTATCTAACATCGACCGGAGTCAGATCGAGTCCGCGAAAAACCTCGGGGCGAACAGAGTTGAGGCGTTCATGGAAATCACACTCCCACAGTCCGTTCCGGGCGTCGGGGCCGGCGTAATGCTCGTGTTCGTGCTCTCGTTCGGCGCGTTCGTCGTCCCGGAACTTCTCGGTGGCGCACAGAACAGCATGATCGCGAACCGGATCGCTAGCATGTTCCTCGAACTACAGTCGTGGGAAGTCGGTAGTGCCGTCGCAGTCATCTTCACCGCTCTCGTCTTGGCGCTGTTGTACGCTTTCAACCGCGTCATTGGGCTGGAGGGCATGTACGGAGGTGATAACGCGTGAAACCGATTCGGGAAGTTGCACGACGTATCGACCTCCCAGAGGACACCATCGATCGACTCTTTCGGTCCCACCTCGTCCTGTTGTTCCTGTTCCTGTACGCCCCGATCGCCGTCGTGGTTATCCTGTCGTTCACTCCGAAGTCGTTCCCTTCATTCCCGATGGAGGGGTTCTCCTTGGAGTGGTATGCGAACTTGCTCCCTCCGGATCATGACGAACGGGTCGTCAACTCCCTCATTACCAGCTTGCAAGTCGGGGTTATATCCGCACTCGGTGCAGGTGTAGTAGGCACGCTCGCAGCGCTCGGGCTCGTCCGGAGCCAGTTCAGCAGCCGCTGGCTTCAATCCGACATCCTCTATACGTTCACACTCGTCCCGATCGTCGTTCCGTGGATCGTCACCGGGATCGCAGGTCTCACGTTCTTTAACCTGCTCGGGATCCAGGGTACGACGCTGTCACTCGTCATCGGACACATCCTGATCTGCCTGCCGTTCGTCATCCTGATCGTCTCGACGCAACTCTACCAGTTCGACAGATCCGTCGAAGAGGCTGCGATGAACCTCGGCGCGAGCGAACTCCGGACCTTCTACGAGGTCACTCTCCCGCTTATCGCCCCTGGCATCATCGCGGGGATGTTCTTCGCGTTCACGATTTCGTTCGACAACTTCACACAGACGTTCTTCTGGGTGAGCGCTCAGGACCCGACGCTCCCCGTCGTTATCTTCGGAATGATCGATTACGGCTTAGAACCGACGGTGAACGCCATCGGTGCGATCATCGTCACCCTCTCGGCACTCATCGCCGCTGCCGCCGAACGGCTTTCCTCCAGAGTTCTGGAGTAACCTCGACACTCCCCTTCTGTTCGGGCTTAACGCAGTGTGTACGGGTATAGAGTGGTGGCCGGTGAACGAGGACTCGATCCCCTTTTCGACGGAATTCGACTACAATTTCAAAACACTGCTCGACAGCAAACGATAAGTAACCGTGACGAATACATCGCACATGGGAACAGGACCAGAAATTTACGACCTGCACTTCGGGACCGAGCCGGACGTCGATAATCCGCCGGGCCCATCTGCACAACGATTGCTCGAACGCCAGCGCAAAGTTGACAGCAACGCGATCGCCTATCCTCGTCGGCTCCCGCTGGCAATCGACGACGCACGCGGCGCGACGATCCGTGACGTCGATGGAAACGTCTTCCTCGACTTCTTCGCGGGTATTGGGGTTCTAAACGTCGGTCACGCTAACCCCTACGTTCTTGAAGCGGTTCACGACCAACTCGATCAGGTAACTCATACAGTTGACTTTCCGACGGAAGCACGTGTCGAGTTCATCGAGAAACTCGATAAGATCGCACCTGGCGGGCTAAGCGGCAATAGCAAAGTCGTCTTCGGTGGTCCAAGCGGGAGCGATGCGATCGAGGGATCGATCAAACTGGCGAAACACAACACCGACCGTCACGGGCTCCTCGCCTTCGAAGGAGCGTACCATGGGACGACGGCTGGGGCGCTTAGTCTCACCGCCGGCAAGAGTTACAAAGAGGGGTACAGCCCTCTGCTAGCCGACGCTGTGCACGTTCCGTTCCCCGATCCAACCGATTCCGCGTTTTCCGAGGGTGTCGAATCCTTTTGCCCAGCTGATAACTGCTGTGGTAAAGACGTCTGCGCTCGAGCACTCGACGCCGTCAAACGAAAGTTTGAGTCACCGTATGGGGGACACGAGTCACCCGCCGCGATTTGGGTCGAACCGATCCAAGGGGAGGGTGGAGTCGTCGTCCCGCCGAACGGATTTCTCAAGGGACTACGAGATATCGCCGACGACAACGACGCCCTGTTGATCTTCGACGAGATCCAGACTGGCTTCGGCAGAACGGGTGAGTGGTTTGCTGCTGAGCACTGGGACGTGACACCGGACGCAATGACGATGGCGAAAGCGATCAGCGGTTCTGGTCTTCCGATCGGCGCTATGCTTTATCACGAAGAGTTCGACACCTGGGGCCCCGGCGGTCACGTCGGTACGTTCCGTGGAAACGTCCCGGCGTTCGTAGGGGGGATCAGAGCGATCGAATACGTCGAAGAGCACAATCTCCTGGCTCATGCCCGCGCGGTCGGGAGCCAAATCCGCGACCGATTCCGCGAACTGGCTGAAGACGTCGAGGAGATCACCGACGTCCGTGGCAAAGGGATGTTCATCGGGGTCGAGTTCCGCGAAGGCGGTAAGCCGGCAGTTGACCTCGTTGAACAGATCCAGCTTGAATGTTACCGGAACGGTGTGTTGGTATGGTACGCTGGGCGGGACAAGAACGTCCTCCGGCTCATCCCGCCGCTTGTACTCACCGAAGAACAGGCCCACGCCGGTATGAACGTGATCTGTGCGGCTGTGCGACGAGTTACTCGGGACTAGTCCGCTCACACTCCCCGTTCGACACCTCGATAGTCGGTCGGGCCTCCATACGGTACTTCAGGCGGTGGGTGTAGCTCCTCTCGCGTTCTTTGCATTCAGCGCCGACATACCCGACCGCTCCCACCGTCCCACCAGCGGTCTCACTGATCTTCAGAGCCCCCATTACGACGGGTCCCGGTGTACTCCGCTCGACTGCCGGAAAGGAGTGCAACTCATCCAGAAGTTCGTTGGGTCCGAAAGGACGGGCGGGAAAGACCGCTCAAATATACTGCACTGTAGCGGGGCCGGTCAGTCGGCGGCGACCTCGAGGCCGGCCTGCTCTTTCCGACCGATGGCTTCGACGAGGAGTTCGGCGACGTCGACGATCTCGATCTCGTCTTCGAAGTCGCCGGTTTTGCGCCCGTCCTCGTACATCGTCATACACATCGGGCAGGCGACGACGAACTTTTCGACTGCAGCGCCGGCGTCGGTGTCCTCGAGGGCCTCCCGAAGTCGCTCTTCG
>LKNC01000016.1 GCA_001564255.1 Natrialbaceae archaeon Tc-Br11_E2g1 | reverse complement strand
GGGGAGCGAGTAGGCCCGTCGGAGCCAGCTGCCGAGTCTGATCTCACGCTCTAGGTCCTCCCGCCAGGCCCGTTCGTAGGCCGCGAGCGTCCGCGGCCGGTCGGGGTCGACCACGCGGGCGGCGTGGTCGGCACAGGTCATCCCATAGAGGATGCCGCCGCCGGTGAAGGGTTTGGTCTGGGCGGCGGCGTCACCGATCAGGAAGCCCCGACGGGAGGTGACGCCGTCGGGTGGCCCGATCGGGATCGTCCCCGAACAGCGATGGGCGACGTCGATTTCGTAGCCGTCGACGAGGTCCTCGAAGTGTCTGTTCACCTGTACACCCGGCGGGGCGGCCAGGCCGTACTCGACGCCCGCTTCCCCGCGGGGGATACGCCAGGCGAAGAATCGTGGGGCGGTGAGGTGGACGTCCACGAAGTCGCCGTCGTCGTCTTCCGCCGAGAAGGCGAGCACGCCGTGGAGGAACTCGTCGGGATCAGGGAGCGATAGGGCCTCACGGACCCGCGAGCGCGGCCCGTCACAGCCGACGACCAGCTTCGCCTCGACGGTCTCCGTGCCGTCGGGACCTTTCGCAGTCACCTCGACCCGATCACGGTGTTCGCGGATCTCGGTGACGGTGTGTCCGTCACGTACGTCCGCACCTGCCTCCCGGGCGAGTTCCGCGAGATAGCGGTCCAGGCCGACCCGATCGATCACGTTCGAGACGACCCCCTGCTTGTAAAACGGGTAGGTGTCGCGGGCGTCGCCGTTGGGCCCATCGGCCGCCGTCGAACCGTTTCTCGAGGGACCCCCGACGTGAAAGCGGGCACCGGAGATCTCGTTTTGCAACAGCTCCTCGCGGGCACCCGAGCCGGTATACGCCCAGACGTCCGTGCTGACGTGGCCCGAACAGGCCAGTGGCTCGCCGACCGACCCCGACTCGAGGGCGAGCACGTCCCGTCCGTCCTCGGCGGCCCGGCGGGCAAAGCGTGCCCCCGGCGGGCCGACGCCGACGACAACGAAGTCGTACATACCCCTGACGTTTCTGCCCGTCAGTAGATATACTCTCGGACGGAACCGTGACGGCCCCCCCGTTCGTCGGTGGCGCTACTTTCGTCAACGACGGGGTCGGCTGCCTACAGCCCCGAGAGGACGTCCCGATCTATCTGGCCGTGCTCGAGTTCGATCCCGCCGTGTTCCTCGAGGAACGACCCCGCCTCCTCGGAGTCCGAAAAGCCGATGATCGAGGCCCCCATCGCCCCCTCGAGGTCGCTGTCGGCGACCAGGGTGAGGTCGGTGACCTCGGCGAAGCTCTCGCTGTCGAGGTGTGCGGAGATGTAGGTGTCGACGACGGTCTCGTCGCCGGCCTCCCGTTCTTCCTCGACGACCTCCCAGTCGACCCGGGAGTAGTCGGTCAGGTAGATGACCTGTGGGTCGTGCCCGCCGTCTTCCCGGTCGAGTACGAACTCGTAGGTACAGGTCGAACTGCAAAACCACGCCGGGTCGTCTTCGTCTCTGTCGTCGTCGACGACGTCGTGGATGTCGTCGTAGAACGCCTGCCCGACCGGCCCGTTGTACTGGTTGATAACCATGTTACACATTTCACAGCTATGATCGCTGAGCGTGATCGGGTCGGGGACGTCGTCTTCACCGAGGCAGCCGGCGAGGGCAGCCAGGCCGGCCGCCCCACTGCCGACGAGGAACACGCGTCTTGTCGTCCCACTCTCACGGTCGTGGTCGCGTCGAGTCATAGCGGGAGTTGTGGCTACGCGGGTATATGCGGTCTGGTCCGACCGACGAAACCGCCCCGTGGGACCCCCCGGACCAACGGGGGGTTTCGACGGGCAAACCAGACCCCTCTTGGCTTTCGCGTCCATCGAGACGAGTGATGAACCGACGAACGTTCACGGCTGTCGCGGCAACCGGAGCCCTCGCCGGAACCGCTGGCTGTCTGACCGGGGTGATACGCGGGGACGAAACCGGCGAAACCGTCCTCGAGTTCCCCGAGGACCAGCCAACCGACAGCGGCGACCTGGCGTATCCCGCATACGCCGAACCGTTCCCGGACTTCGCTTTGTACGACCCACTCGCGGAGACGACCGTCGATACGGCCGAAATCGACGACGAGTGTCTGATCTGTACTGCGTTTTACTCTTACTGTACGGCCGAGTGTGTTACACTTTTTACCGCGCTCGCGTCGATCCAACACGAACTCATCGACGACGGCCTCGACGACGACGTCCGGTTTCTCGCGATCACGTTCGACCCCGAACGGGACACCCCCGAGGAACTCGAGGCGAACGCGGACCTGATGGGGGTCAACCTCGAGGCGGGTAACTGGCACTACTTGCGTCCCGAAAGCGACGAGGAAGCCGAGGCGGTCGTCGCCGACGACCTCGGAATCGGCTACGAACGGGTGGGTGGCGACGTGGAGTACGACTTCAACCACATCACGGTGACGTCCCTCGTCAACCCCGGAGGCTACATCGAACGGGCGTACACGGACGACTCACCCGACGTAAACCGGGTGACCGACGACCTCGAGACAGTGGTGTCCGAGTGGGAATGATCGGACTCCTCGAGACCTGTCACGATGCCGCACTCGACCCGGCGAGTGTCGAACCGCTGAGCCTGGGCGTGTTCTTCCTGATCGGGTTACTCGGCGGGGCCCACTGTCTCGGGATGTGTGGGCCGCTCGTGACGACTTACGCCGACCGACTGCGTGCGAGCGAGGAGTCGAGACGCGACGTCTTGACCCTCAGGCAAGTCCGCCAGCACGCGCTTTTCAACGTCGGGCGGACGGCGAGTTACACACTCCTGGGTGGGCTGTTCGGGCTCATCGGTATGCTCGTGTTCGTGACCCCACAGACGATCACCGTGATCATGACCGACGTCCACGTGGTCCTCGCCACGTTCGTCGGGATCGTCATCATCGCCATCGGGGTGAGCTACCTCACCGGCCGTGGCGGCGTGGGCGGCAGTCTCGAGATCCCGGTTCTCGGACCCGTCCTCGCGGGCCTGCAAGCGCGACTGCTCGCCCGTGTCGACGACTGGGTCGGTGGGGTCCGGATCGCCGGACTCGGCGGGGCCCACGGCCTGCTCCCGTGTCCGATCACCTACCCGGCGTACCTCTATGCCCTCATCCTCGGGTCGCCGGTCGCCGGCGCGAGCGCACTGGCCGCACTCGGTGTCGGAACGATCCCGTCGCTTTTCCTCTACGGGACGGCGTTCGGCTCGATGAGCCTCGAGACGCGGCTGCGCATCCACCGGGTCCTCGGCGCTGCGTTCATCGTCCTCGGGTACATCCCGCTGCAACACGGGCTGGCGATCCTCGGCCTCCCGCTCCCACACCCGCCGATCCCCTACTACCAGCCACTCGGCTAAACCGTCTCGGGCAACCAGCCGCCGTCGACCTCGAGGTTCTCCCCGCTTACGTACTCGGTTTCGGGATCGGCGAAAAAGAGGACGGGACGGGTGACGTCCTCGAAGGTCGCGGGTCGACCCCGTGGGAGATCGTCGGGGAACTCATCGGAGTTTTCGACGACGTACGGTGAGACGGCGTTTACCGTGATCCCGTCGTCCCGGGTGTCGGCGGCGAGCATTCGGGTGAACATGATGACGCCCGTCTTCGCGAGGAAGTACGGGAAGTTCTTCGGGCTCACGAGGGCGTTCTCCGCGGAGGCGTAGCCGATATTGACGATCCGGCCAAAGCCGTTCTCGCGCATGGGTCCCAGGGCGCGTTTCGAGCACAGATAGGTGCCGTTCACGTTCGTCTCGAGAACGCGGTTCCAGGTCTCGAAGTCGAGGTCCTCCCAGTGGGCGGGGGCGAAGTCGCCGACGTTGTTCACGAGAACGTCGACGCTCCCGAGTTCGGACTCGACCGCGGCGAAGAGTCCGTCGACGGAGTCGGGATCGGTGACGTCAGCCTGGACCGTCGTCACAGCCGCCACACCGCGGTCGCGTGCGATCTCGGCGACCTCGCGAGCCGCGTCGGCGCTCGTGTGATAGTGAACCGCCGTCGTCGCGCCACGTGCGGCCGTCGCGAGCAGTATCTCCCGGCCGAGGCCTTTCGCGGAGCCGGTGACCAGTACCGTCCGTCCTGAGAGGTCGGGGTCGTCCATACGTCACCATCGACGCCACGGGAGAAAAGCCGCGTGGAACGGGTAACCACACATTTGTTCATGAAAGAACTCTTATCCCCCCGGGAACAACTCTCTGGAACATGGCGATCGAAACCATCCTTGTTGCCGTCGGCCCGATGGACACCGTCCGCACAGCGGACCTCGCGACCGTCGTCACCGAGACTGCCGGACCGCTCGGGGCGTCGGTCGTAGTCGGCCACGCCTTCACCGAGAGTGAGTACGAGGACGTCCGCGATGACCTCGACCTCGAGGAACGCATCGACGACGTCGATCCCGACGAGGTCGCCGCCCGGCGTGCACCGATCCCGGACCTGATCGAGCGCCTCGAGGACGCCGACGTCGACTGTTCGGTCCGGGGCGTCGTGAGCGACCACGGCCAAGGCGTCGTCTCCCTCGCGGACGAGGTAGACGCCGACCGCGTCGTCGTCGGCGGACGACGTCGAACCGCCGCGGGGAAGGCCGTCTTCGGGTCGACCTCCCAAGAAGTCATGCAGTCGGTTTCCTGTCCGGTCACCTACGTCGGCGACCGGGGCGTCCTCGAGTAACCACCTCATTGTCGAACTCTGGGGAGGTTTCACCCGACAGACGGACTACTCGTTGGCGTCGGTTCCGGGCGAAAACCGGTCGACTGTCCGGTACCTGACGGTCAGATACGCGATGATCAACGCGAACGTTCCGGCGTAGATGATCGCGTCGGTGTAGACGGCGTATCCCATCGCGGCGAGGTTGAGAGCGATACCGACGAGATAGAACACACGCTGGTAGTTACTCACGTCCATACCTGCCCACGCTCCGACCCGGCGTCCGTTCCCGCGACGGTCGTCCCGTTCATACCCCTGGTTGGGACTCGCCGTAGATGAGCGTTGTTTCTCTCGAGGCTGGTCGCCTCCGCGAAAGGGGAGTATGGCTATTGACGTGGCCGAAGGCCACTGGAGCCCCCTGATGGCGGGTCTCGTGGTGTGGATCGGACCAGAGACTGTCGACAGACTGGTCGTGTTCCCCGCCGCTGGTGAGTTGACCCTATAAGTAAATAATACTGCCGGCCGTTCGGTCGGCGATATCCGTCGAACCGGGGGGTGTGGCTGTGAACTGACAGGGTAACCAACAGGGGCGGAGGTCGTCCGGGCGTGACCCAGGGTGACCTCCGGGCCGATGATACGACGGGGTGATGTGTGCCGGATGGACCCCCCCAACGGCAGACAGCAAGTATTCCCCGTCAGTCGGACGTTCGGGCTCCTCCCAAATAATACTGCCGGCCGAACACGTTCGACACGCTCGGGCGAACCCACCGGCACAGCGGGCGACCGCCTCGAGGCGAAGCCCCCGGACGAGGACCGGAACGCTCACCCGGCGAACGCGCGACCGCGGCGTTCGGGCCACTCGACGCCTCGAGAGACCGAGAGCAGAACGGATTTACGTCACGGGTCCGTCGGCTCGCGTATGGATTACGAATCGAGTCTCGACCGGGCGATGGAGAACGTCCCGGACATCGGAGGCGACGAAACGCGTCTCCAGATCCCCGACGCACAGCCACAGAAAGACGGTGCGTTCACGCGGTTTACCAACCTCGGTGAGATCGCCGACGTCCTCTCCCGTGAGGACGAACACCTCCACCGGTTCGTCCAGCGCGAACTCGGGACCAACGGCAAACTCTCCGACGGCAGTGGCCGCTACAACGGGAACTTCTCCGGCAGTGACTTCGACGCAACGGTAGACGCCTACGTCGAGGAGTACGTCCGCTGTTCGGAGTGTGGACTGCCCGACACCCGACTGGTCCGTGAGGACCGCACACCCATGCTCCGCTGTGACGCCTGCGGTGCGTTCCGGCCCGTCACCAAACGCTCGACGAGCAGCCAGCAACAAAAACAAAAGGAGGCCGTCGAAGAGGGCAAGACCTACACCGTCGAGATCACGGGTACTGGCCGCAAAGGCGACGGCGTCGCCGAGAAAGGCGAGTACACGATCTTCGTCCCCGGTGCGGAGGAAGGCGACGTCCTCGAGATCTACATCAAGAACATCTCCGGAAACCTCGCGTTCGCCCGGAAAGCCTGATACTGTCGGCCGAAAATCCTGGCGGATTTTCGCCGCCAGTATTGGTCATCACTTGCCGATGTGTCCGGGCCGCTCGTCACCGGACAGCGTCCGGTTCCTCGCGGCCCTCTGTCTACGTTGACTGTCAGACTCCGGGTCTGTCCGGAAATCTGTACTATAGCCTCTCTTACTTCTCGAAATCCTCGGGCTGACGCCCCGAGTGTGCCCGCACCCACAGTTCGCCGATCCGTGAGAGCCGCGTCCGGTAGGACTTGCCGTGTTTTTCCCGTTCGACGTAGCCTTTCCCGCCGGGCCCCAGCCGATCGACGTTGTAGATGACCTTCGAGCGGAAACTGTCGGTGTACTCCTCGTTTAACTCCCGGGCGAGTGACTCCGCCAGTTCCGAGACCGAATCGAACTCACCGTCCTCCCCGAGTTTGTACAGGATCAGCTCCTCGAAGGGCTTGACGTTCGAGAAGGAAGCCACGGGCAACTCGACTATGTGATCGCCGTCGATCTCTTTCGCGCCGATCGTCGTCCCCCGCTCGTCGAACTCCGCGAGCAGGTCACGGGCGCTCTCTAGACGCCGTTCGATCCGCCCGTCGTCGACTTCCTCACCGAGTACCGCCTCGAGCAACGCCGAGCCCTTGCGCAGTTCCTCGGCCAGTTCCGTCTCGAGGTACTTTTCGGGCGCGGTGTAGTAGGTGTGGATCTTCTCGCGATCCTCCTGGCGTTCGACCATAAGCGAGTGGGCGGCGTTGGCGAAGGCGAAACTGACGGTGCGGGGCATCGCCGCGACGTTCACCCAGACCTCGTTGTCCCGGTCGAGTTCCGCGGTGATGAGATCGTAGGCCTGCTCGAAGGCCTCGTCGTAATCGTAGACGTCCGCTAAGACGAACCGCTCTGTCGTCGCCCCAAGCAAGTTCTGGAAGTCGGTCTCGAGTTTCCGGGAGAGATTACGGGAGTACTCGACGTTCGCCTCGCTCCCGACTGCGCCCTCGAGTAAGATCACCCGATCGACGTCGATCTGGTCGCGCACGAGCGGGGCGATCAGCCGGTCGTAGTCGAAGCCGACCGGAACGATGTGTGTTTGCATACGCCCAAAGAGTGCCCGGAGGGGTAAAAACCACCACGCTCCGGCCTCCCGAGTACTGGCAGACGGGGCCGCCTCCCGAGAGAGGACGGGCTGACACGCGGTGTACCGCCAGGTCTGACACACACGGGTTCACAGGTCCATGATCGACAGTACAGCCGCGGACGGACGACGGGAAGCCTTTTGCCCTGTCAGTCGCTACCGAGGGGTATGAGCCGTGACCGGGCCTTGCTCGAGCGGGCCCTGGAACGTGGCGAACGGGACGGTGGGAGCGTGGAGTTCAAAGAGCGCCTCTCACGGGACGTCCACCTCGAGGGCGGACGGCGGGAGAGTCTGGCCGCCCAGCTTCGACATCGCGTTCTCTCCGGTGACGGCGAGGCGACCTACGTGGTCGGGGTAACCGACGACGGCGGTCTCGCCGGGATCGACCCCGACAGCTTCTCCGAATCGATGGACGTTCTCTCACTTCTGGCCGAGGAAGCCGACGCCCACATCGACGACGTCCAGACCTGGAGCGCCGGCGACGGGTTAGTCGGCGTCGCCCGGGTACGGGACGGGTCAGTCCTCGAGACCGACGACGAACACGTGGTCGTGGGGACGGCGGGCCACGTCGACCACGGCAAGAGTACGCTCATCGGGTCGCTGGTCACCGGCGAGGAAGACGACGGCGACGGCGCGACTCGAGGCTACCTCGACGTCCAGCCCCACGAGGTCGAACGCGGGCTCTCGGCGGACCTCTCCTATGCCGTCTACGGCTTCGACGGGGACGGCCCGATCCGGGTGCGCAATCCCGACCGGAAACAGGACCGTGCACGGGTCGTCGAGGAGGCCGACCGACTGGTCTCGTTCGTCGACACCGTCGGCCACGAGCCCTGGCTGCGGACGACGATCCGCGGGCTGGTCGGGCAGAAACTCGACTACGGGCTGCTCGTCGTCGCCGCCGACGACGGGCCCACACGGACGACCCGCGAACACCTCGGCGTGTTGCTCGCGACCGACCTGCCGACGATGGTCGCGATCACCAAGACCGACGTCGTCAGCGAGGAACGCGTCGAGGAGGTCGAACGCGAGGTCGAACGCCTCCTCCGGGAGGTCGGCAAATCGCCGCTGCGGATCGAACGCCACGGCGTCGACGCCGCGGTAGAGGAGATCGGCGAGACGGTCGTCCCGATCGTCGAGACGAGCGCCGTCACGGGCGGGGGCCTCGAGGTCCTCGACGAACTGTTCGACCGGCTACCGAAGACCGCGAGTGACGACGGCGAGTTCCGGATGTACGTCGACCGCAGCTACTCCGTCACGGGTGTCGGCGCGGTCGCCTCGGGGACCGTGATGGGCGGTGAGGTCGAAGCCGGCGACGAACTCCTGCTCGGCCCGATGCCCGACGGGCGCTTCGAGGAGGTCGAGGTTCGCTCGATCGAGATGCACTACCACCGCGTCGACCGGGCACAGGCGGGTCGGATCGTCGGCATCGCGCTCAAGGGGATCAAAGAGCGCGACGTCGAGCGCGGGATGGTTCTCCTGCCGGCCGACGCGGCACCAGCGCCCGTCAGGGAGTTCGAGGCCGAAGTGATGGTACTCAACCATCCCACCCGGATCGGCGACGGCTACGAACCCGTGGTCCACCTCGAGACCATCGGCGAGGCCGCCGCCTTCTACCCGGAGGAGGGGCGATTGCTGCCCGGGGATGCCGGGAAGACCCGCGTTCGATTCAAGTTCCGGCCGTACCTGGTCGAGGAAGGCCAGAAGTTCGTCTTCCGGGAGGGTCGGAGCAAGGGCGTCGGGACCGTCACCGAGGTCTACCCCGTCGACTGACCGCGGGACTTTTGGGAGTGCCCGCGGTTCCCGATGGTATGACCCTCGATCCGGTCCACTACGACGGTATCGCGGCGCTGGCCCGACGGATCGACTACGGTGCCGACGAGCGCGACCACAGGGCCTTCGCCGAGACGGTCTGGGAGTCGTTTCTCGATCCCCTGCGTGACGATAGCGGGCGGGCGGTCATAGAGCCGGTCGCCGAGGTCTCCCGCCATCGGGTCGACAGAGAGGACGTGGCTCTAATCGAGTCGCCGTTTCCGACCGCTCACGGACTGGACGCGGGGACGATCAATCCGACGACCTTTCGGAACGGACTGGTCGTCGACGTCGCGGGAGCGGCGATGGCGTCGACGCCGAGTGACATAGAGCTCCATCGGTCCCGGACCGTCGTCGCGACCGTCCACTCGAACGACCCCACGGCACGGGTCCACGACGAGTGGATCGCCTTCGACGAGGGGTACAGCCGCAGCCGCGCGATCAAGGTCCCGCCGCTGCCACGGTTCGCCGAAGGGGTCGTCCACGCGCTCGCGCTCTACCTCGCCGAGAGCGAACACGCCCTAGAACACGCCGACGCCGTTTCGGATCTGCTCGTCCTCGACGGCCCGCTCTACCCTCGTGGACTGCTCCGATGGTCGGACCAGCATCCAGACCTCGCCGATTTCCTCCTCGAGGACCCCCGGCCGACGACGGTCCTCGAGAACTACGTCCGGCTGGTCGAGGAGTTCGTCGACCGGGGGATCCCACTCGTCGGCTTCGTGAAGAACCCCTCGACGCGGGTGATCTGTCGGACGCTCGCGGGCAAGGAGGGGATCGAGACGCCGTGGGCGGACGACGCCGCCCTCTTTACACGCGTCCTTGAGGTCGGGGAGTACGTCGACGACGTCGACGGGGACCGCTGGGAACGTGACCGATCGGCGCTGACCTACTCGGGCTGGTTTCGCTCGCGTGGCGGGGTCGACTACCCACTGTCGAAAGGGGGTGACGCGCTCGGCGTGGACCGACGCCTCGAGGCCGACGCCTACGAGGTTACCTTCTTCGTCGTCTACGATCCCCGCTCGGACCTGCTCTATCGCGTCGAGACGCCCTACGCGTTCGCACGCACTCCGGGGATCCGTGAGGCGATCGCTCACCAGGTGCTCAGGGACGTCGCGATCTCGAGTGGCCCGCCGACGGTCGTCGAGAAGGCGGACGAACTTGCCCGTATCGGGAACGCCGAGAAGGCGTCGATCAGGGAGCGCTTCGAGGACGCCTTCGAGACGAGTCGGGACCGGACCTACGACGACCACCGCTGGGGACTCGAGTGAAGACTACACTGTCACGAACCCCTTTTTACCCGTCGCCGTCCTACCTAACCCATGCTCTTCGTTCGCGGCCGTGCAGGGGGGACCGAGTTGACCGGGACGATCTACGAGCGCGGCGAGGACGCTCCACAGTTTCGGGGCGCACCCGATGAGTACGCCGCCTACGTCTGGGTCTGTGACGAGTTCTACGAGGTCGACAGCGGCGGCTCGAGCCTCGAGGTCGCCGGCAGGGAGATCCAGGTCGCCTTCGAGTCGCCGATGCCACGTGGCTTCGACACCAGAGGGCAGGCACTCGAGGCGGCGAAAGACCACGTCCGCACCCAGTTCGCCAGGATCGGGATCGAGCCCGACAACGTCGAAATTACCGTCGAGAAAGACCACGACGCCGGTACCGAGTGACGTTCAGGTCTCCGCGATCCGGTCAGGTCGCCGACCGCGGTCGTCCGCTGCTTGCACGGTAGATAGAGACACCCACGGTCGAACCAGCCGAGTCGTCGGAAGTTGCCGCCGAACCGAGATAGCCTCACTTTCTGCCAGTGGCCGGCAGTTCAATACCCTCAGAGGTCAACGAGTGTGCATGACCGACTCGAGCGTGAGCCGGCGGCGACTCCTCTCCGGGGCAGCGATCGGAGGGGCGATCGCGATCGCCGGCTGTGTGGGGGGCAACGGGGACGACGGGAACGGCGATGAGGGGGACGATCCCGACCACGTCGGCGAGGATCTCCCCGGGTTTCCGGAGATCGAGGACCCGCCAGCGGCGGTGTACAGACCGACCCACCGCGAGCAGATGCTCATGGGGGATGTCGTCACCGCCGGGGAGTACGCGTTCGCGCCGATGTACACCTACCCACACCCGTTCTGGCTCGTAAGCGGGAACGAGGTCGAACGCCACGACCCGACGGCCGAGGAAGACGTCCACCTGATGGTCTCGGTCTGGGACCACGAAACCGACACTGTCGTCCCCATAGACGGCGTCGACTTCGACGTCTACAAACACGGCGAGGAAGTCGCCTCGGTCAACCCCTGGACGATGATCTCCCAGGAGATGGGCTTTCACTTCGGGGACAACGTCTCACTCGACGGTGACGGCACCTACCGCGTCGAGGGATCGATCCCACCGCTTTCGGTCGATCTGACCGGCGACCTCGAGGGCCGGTTCGACGAACGCGCCGAGTTCGAGTTCGAGTTCGAGTTCTCCCTCGAGGAACTGGGCGAACTCGTAGAGGAGATCGAGTACTTCCCCGAAGAGGAGTGGGGAGAGCGGGGCGCACTCGAGCCGATGGACCACGGTCATCACGACGACGGTCACGACGACGGCCACGACCACGACGACGGTCACGACCACGCGCACGTCCCCTACTCCTCGCTTCCACACGCGGGCGAGCTTCCGGGCACGCTTCAGGAACCCGGCGGGGACCTCCCCGAGAGCGGCGACGCCGACTTCGCCGTTACCGTCCTCGAGCCCGGTTCGCGGTTTGCCGACGACCGATACCTGCTCGTCTCCCCACGGACCCCCTACAACCGCTGTGTCCTCCCGCAGATGAACCTCGAGGCGACCCTCGAACGGGACGACGAGACGGTCCTCGAGGGCGAGACCGTCCGGGAGACCCTCGACCCCGAGGTCGGCCACCACTACGGGCTGGCAGTCGACGACCTCGAGGCCGGCGACGAACTGACCCTCGAGGTCACCGCCCCGCCACAGGTCGACCGCCACCAGGGCTACGAGACGGCCTTCCTCGAGATGGAGCCGATCGCACTCGAGCTATCAGTATGAAGGATCGAACGACGGCCGTCGTCGTGGGAACTGTCGCCGTCGTCGCCGTTTCGCTTCTCGGAGTCGGCCTCGTCGGGACCGCCGCCGCCGGCGACACGGTGACGTTTTTCACTGGCGACCCACAGGAGGTCGACGCCGAACCCGGAGACGAACTCGAGGTCGACGTCCACTTGCGGACCCAGGGGGCACATGGCGGCGTCGGCGTCCGGTCGGCGACGCTACAGGCCGACTACGATCCCGACTACCTCGAGGTGACCGACGTCGAGGGCGCGGGCTGGCTCGAGGACGGCGAGGCGACCGTCGAGACGGTGACGGAGACGATCGACGACGAGAACGGCGAGGTCGTCTTCGAAAAACAGCGCGAACGGAACGCAAGCGGCGTGGTCGGTGAGGACGTCTTCGCGACGCTGACCCTCGAGGTCAGAGAGGACGCCCCCTCGGACAACACCACGGTCGGCTACCGGGAGTCCGGGGTGACGTTCACGAACGAGCATCCGTCACCGATCAGAGATCACGAAACGACGGTCACGATCGACGACAGCGCCAGTGACACGGTGCCAGGGTTTACGGCCCTCGCTGGAGGTCTCACGGTTCTCGCAGCCGCCGCGTTCGTAGCTCGACGACGGCTCCGGTGATTGTCAGGGAGGGAAACGCGTTTTACCGACGCCGGGGATTACACCTGTATGAGTGATCTGGGCGATTTCGGCGAACACAGCGCCAGCGACGACTCCGGAGACGGGGACGACTCGACGCTTACAGATAGCGACCTCGAGGCGACCGACGACTTCGAGCGGACCGAAGTCGAACCGCGCGGGGAGGACACCGGGATCGGCGCGATCTGTGTCTCACAGGGGCTCCGGATCGCCGAGGACGAAGACGACACGACCCTGCGGGCGTACGTCACGCGCGGGAACCGCTCGTCCGTCCGTATCGGGAAGTACCTGCTCGCGCCGTACCCGGACGGGGAGACGCTGTTCTGTCGGATCGCCGGCCTCGAGTACGCCCAGCAGTACCACGCAGACGACGCGACGGAGATCCACGCCAGACGCGCGATGCGAACACAGGGGGTCGAGGAGGCCGATTACAAGTTCCTCGCGAGCCTCGAGCCCGTCGCGGTGCTGTACGAGGACAGCCCGGAACGCGGCTCCGCGGCCGGCTCGAGTGGACGGAGCCCGAGAGAGGGTGGCGACCTCAAACGGCGGATGACCGATCGCGTTCCGAAACCGAACACGGTAATCCGGGAGGCGACGGACAAAACGGAGATCAAGACGGGGCTGAAGATCCCCGAAGGCGGCGTCTTCCTCGGACATCTCTCGGTGGGGGGACAGAAGGTGCAGACCGAAGCCTCGCCGCCGACGATCGACTACCGGCTGAAAGACGATTACGAGGCCGGGGACCCGCTCGTGTTCCGTCACACCCTGGTCGCGGGTGGCACGGGGTCGGGGAAGACCCACGGCGCGAAGAACATCTTACGGCAGTACCTGGCCGAAGACAGGACCTACCCGATGGAAGACCGCCCGAACGTCAGCCCCGCGGTCGTCCAGTTCGATCCCCAAGACGAGTACGCCCAGATGCACGACGACAACCCGGAAATGACTGCCGAGTTCGAACGCCGACTCGAGCGTGAGGGCATCGCCTACGGCGGTCACGACGATACGCTCGCGTTCGTTCCGAAAGTCGGGGACGCGACGTACTCGGCCTCCCACCATCGGGCCGAACAGGTCGAGTTCACGATCCCCTTCTCGATGTGCCGGGGGCGACCGTGGCTCGTCTCCGGGGGATCGCTCAACGACAACCAGTACGGCGCGCTCACGTACCTGATCGACCGGTTTTTCCGCCAGTACGGTGGCGACGGCACCTACGAGGGGTTCACCTCCTTTCTCGACGATCCGGCCTTGCGCGAGGAACTCGACGAGTCCGGCCGGGTCCACGAGGCGACCTACGACGCCGTCCGCCGGCGGGTCTACGGCTTCGACGACGTCTTCGACCAGGACGCCCGCCCGATCACGGACCTGATCGGCGAGTTCGTCAACCCCGGCCGACTCAGCGTCGTCCCGACCTACCACGTCACCGACAGCCGGGCGACCGAAGCGGTCGTGCTAGCACTCGCCTCGCTGCTCATCGACGAGAAACTCTCGAACGACCCGACCTACGACCGGATCAAGGAGACGCCGCTCGTCCTCGGAATGGACGAGGCCCACAACTTCCTCACCGACGCCGACAGCGTCCAGGCCCGCAAGGTCATCCGGAAGTTCACCGAGGCCGCAAAACAGGGTCGAAAGGAACGGCTCGGCCTCTTCCTCATCACCCAGGACCCCCAAGACATCGACGACGCCGTCTTCAAGCAGATCAACACGACCGTCGTGCTCAACCTGGGTGACGAGGACGCCATCAAGAGCGTCAACATCCCCAGCAACCTCGAGTCGAAAGTGCCCTACATGGAGAAAGGCCAGATGGTCGTCTACTCGCCCGATAACTCAGAACCCGTCGAGTTGATCGGGCTGTCGACGTGTCTTACTCGCCACGGCAGGGACTGATGTGGTCCGTCGTGAGCCGCGGCGATCGATCGGACGGGCGGGTTCGACAATACATAAGCGGACGTAGTGTGGAGGTACACCTATCGATGTCCGAAACGCACGTACTTCTCGTCGAGGATAGCGACTTCATGGCGAGTCGGGTCAGCGAGACGCTCGAGGACACCCACCGCTTTTCGGTCACGACGGTGGAGACGGCGGCGAAAGCCCGGGAAACCCTCGCGGACGAAGAGTACGACTGTGTCGTCTCGAACTACGAACTGCCCGACGAGACCGGTCCGGAACTCGCGGCCGCCCTCGAGGAACGTCCTGGTCCGGACGTTCCGTTTATCCTCTTTACTGGCCGGCCGCTCGCACCCCTCGCGGAAGACGCACTCGCCTCGGGCGTGACGGACTTCGTGAGCAAAGACCAGCACGTAACGGGGTCGATGGACGTCCTCGCGAACCGGGTTCGGCTGGCGATCCGGGCGTTCGAACCGACTCCCTGAGCTACAGGTATCCGAACAGCGTTCCCACGAGCACGAGAACCCACATCGCCGTGCCGGCGATGATCATGTCGTTTACCCTCGAGTCACGCGTCGCTCGTCTGGCGGCCCCGCCAGCGATCAGGCCGAGTGCGACGACGACGAGCATCCGCTGGACGACGACGTCGATCGGCAAGACGTCGACGCCGAGCAGTGCGTAATCGAACCAGATCGCCACCGCGAGCGAACTCGAGGCCGTGACCGCGGCGTCGAGGCGACGCTCGAGGCCGCTGGCGATGGCGTAAGTCACAACGGGGAGGCCGATGGCGATCACGGGGTAGAGCAACGCGGCGATCGCGTGGACCGTGAGGACGTCGACGGTCCGATCGAGGGCGATCCCGAGGATGCGAACGCCGAGGATCACGGCGAGGACCGTCCCGACCAGGGTCAGATGACGGGCCTCGATCCGATCGACGACGGACTCAATTCGGACCCGATCGACGTCGGTCAGGTGGTCGTCGACCTCCTCACCTGCCCGTTCGACGACCTCCTCGCGTCTGGTCGTGAGTCCGAGGACGATCGACAGTGCGGCCATCGCGGTCAGATCGACTTTCGTCGCCCAGCCGTCGGCGTCTGCGGGGCCGTCGTTGTTCAGGTAGACCCGGCGGACGTCCTCCTGGACGTCGACCCCGGGAACCGCCATCAGGTCCGACTCGATCCGCGACTGGGCGGCCTCGACGCCGTCGACGCGGTGGCGCAGTGTAAGCCAGTCGAAGTGTTCGGAATGGGCCTGCATGACCATCCACTCGTCGTCCGGGTTCGGGCTCGCGTAAACGCGGGCGTGGTACCGGTAGCCGTAGTACTCCCCGTCCTCGAGTTGGAGGGTTTCGGTCGTCCAGTACCCCTCCTCGTCGGGCCCCGGATCGAGATAGGCATAGCGGGTCGCCCCGTCGGCATGTGACCACGGAATCTCCGTCGGCGAGAGTATCTGCGAGTCGTTCTCCTCGCTTTCGTTGCCGGGCGTTACGGGGTCGAGTAACTCGTCGGCGTCGAAGTGGTCGTGGTCGGTTTCCTCCCAGTCGGTCCCGTGGGCGGACTCGAGGGCGGCCACGATCGTCGGGGCGTCACCACGGACGATCACGTTGAGCGGACTGCGCTTTTCGTGAACTTCGCGGGCGTTCAGGTACGGCCAGAAGCCGCTGTCGCTGTCCTCGAGGCCGACGATCTCCGGGTCGAGGTCGTCGTCGGGAGCGATCCCGTCGGTCGACGTCGAGGTCAAAAGCGAGGGGCCGCCGACGAGGACGAACGCGATCGCCATCAGGACGACCACGACGACGATCGAACGGCGCATCGATCCGAGATGTGGACCACGGCTACTTCAATGTACTCTCTAGTGGCCGGGTTCCAGGGGAACCACCGGTTTCAGGACTCGAGACCGACGGTCAACACCGGGGCGGACGCCGTCTGGACGACGCGTTGGGAGACGCTGCCGACGACGTTCTGTTCGTAATCGTCGCCGCTTGTCCCCATCACGACGAGGTCGACGCCCTCGTTCTCGACGTAGTCGACGATACACTCGGCGGGGTTGCCGACGTCGACGTCGGTCGCCGTCTCGACGCCTGCCTTCTCGGCGGCGGTGACGGCCTCGTCGATCGCAGCGAGGGCGTTCTCCTCCAGGTCGGCACGGACTTCCTCGACGCGGTCGTCGCCGAGGACGAGGAACGCACGATCGTCGACGACGGAGAAAACGTGGAGCGTCGCGTCTCTCGTCCCCGCGATATCGATCGCGTGTTCGGCTACCCTGCTCGCGTGATCGCTCCCGTCAGTCGGAAAGAGAATCGTCTCGTACATCTACAGGGGACACTCGAGCGCCGGAAGAAAAGTACTTCGCGATCCGTTTCCCGGGTCTCGAGTCGCTGTCGTCAGGTCGACGCCATCCCGGTCCCCTCGAAAGCGACGGAGCCGTCGACGGTCTCACGACTCCCCCGCAGGACCGACGAGCGTTCGACGACCTCGAGGTCACAGGACAGTTCTTCGGGTGGGTTGGGGGTGACACGTTTGTTCCCGACGTCGATCTCCCAGGACGGTCGAGCCGAAAAGTATGGACGGCAAACTCACCGATGAACTCGAGTTACGGCACCACACAGCGGCGGAACACAGCTCTAGAACAGGTTCGCCTGCTGGTATACCGAGATTCCCTCGCCAGTGATCTCGTAGGGCTTTTTCTCCCGGGAGTGGTTCGCGTCCCGGATCTTCTGGATCTCGATCGCCATCCGGGTCTCCCGGAAGTCGTCCGGACGGATGTACTGGAGGACGAACACGGCGTCGGTGAGGTACTCGACGATCCTGTAGCGGGAGGCGTGGGGCGTATCCTCGGAGGCTTCGCTCGTGAGCATCGCCGTCACGCCGGCTTCTTTCAGGCTCCGGGCGAAGTCGAAGATCTCGTTGCGACGCTTCGCTCGGTCCTCGTACATCATCTCGAGTAAGGACACCGAGTCGAGGACGAGCCGCGAGGCACCGAACTCCTCGATCAACACGGGCAACTCGTTTTGGATCGAGGATAAGCTGTTTGCCATCTCGACGGGGTCGACGTCGACGACGGCGAGGCTCCCGTCCCGTTCGTACTCGTCGAACGGATACCCCTTCTCCGTCGCGCTGTTTATCACGCGCTCTCGGCTCTCCTCGAGGGCGATGAAGACGGCGTTTTCGCCCTGTGAGAGTCCGTAATCGAGAAACTGGAGGCCGAACGTCGTTTTCCCGGTTCCGGCCTCACCGATCGCGGCGATGAGGGCTCGTTCGGGTACCCCGCCGTGGATCATCCCGTCTAGCCCCTCGATTCCGAGGTCGATCCGTGGGAGTTGCGTGTCGGGGTTCCCCTCGAAGTCGGCGTCGCCTCCCCCGATGTCGAAGCTCATCCCGGACGCCCCGCCGCCGACACCCGCCCCGTCGGGGACGTCGACGTTCTCGAGTGCGGAGGCGAAGTCCTCGCCGAAAAGCGAGTCACCGTCGCCCGACTCCACTGCCCGCTCGGCACCGAGTGCGAAGGGGTCGTCCTCCCCGGGAGGGTCCTCCTCGACCGAGTCGCTCGAGGACGTATCGAAGTCAAACGCCGTGTCGTCCTCGACGAACCCCTCGAAATCGAGTTTCACCACGTCCTCGGGGAGAGAGACGTCCGGGTCTTCGTCCTCCCGGAGTGCTCGATCGAACCAGTCGTCATCGCTCACGTCGACCACCACCGGTTCGACGTGGACACGTTCTCCGACGGATGATGGCGGTTCATGGGAGCTGGCTGGTCGGCGCGGTAGATACCGCTCGTTCGATACGAGTGTCCCAGAGGAGATGAATGTTGTCACGCGGGGTCGATGGGAAGGGGTTTTTGCATCCGGGGGGGCTATCGGGCACCGATGGACGTGGACGTCGGTATCGTCGCACAGCGTGACAACGGACGGGCCCAGGAGCTCGCCGTGAGCTTACTCGAGACGCTCACCGACGACGACGTGACCGTCGCAGTCGACGACGCCACCGGGAACGCGGTCGGCGGTCCTGCCGTTCCGGTCAACACCATGGGGCGGTTCGACCTCGTCGTGAGTATCGGCGGCGACGGCACGTTCCTGTTCGTCGCCCGCGAGGCCGGCGACGCCCCGATCCTGGGGGTCAACCTCGGTGAGGTCGGCTTTCTGAACGCCGTCCCCCCGGAAGACGCCCTCGAGGCGGTCTCGCGATCGGTCGATCGGCTCCGGAGCGGCGACGAGCCGGAGGGGACCAGCGTCGATCGGTTACAGGTCCAGGGGGACGGCTTGGACCTCCCCCCCGCCCTGAACGAGATCGTCGTCCACGGACCCCGGCGTGGCCACGGGGGCGGGACAACCGTCGACGTCCGGATCGACGGGGAGTCCTACGCCGAAAGCCACGTCGACGGCGTCCTCGTCTCGACGCCGACCGGCTCGACCGCCTACAACTTAAGCGAGGGTGGCCCGCTCGTACGCACCACCGTCGACGCGATCGTGGTCACCCAGATGTCCCCGGTCGAGTCGATGCCCCCGCTGGTGGTCGACGACGACAGCGCGATCACCCTCGAGATCACCGGAGTCG
>LKNC01000015.1 GCA_001564255.1 Natrialbaceae archaeon Tc-Br11_E2g1 | reverse complement strand
GGGGACGAACGCCTCGAGTACGAGGGCTTCGAGAGCGACGTCAAGTCGACACATTCGAAAGGTGGCTTCTCACAGGCACGCTTCGAGCGCATCCGCGACGACCAGATCGGCGATCACGTCGGGCGATGTCGTGAGGCGATCGAGGGCGCCGACGTCGAACGGCTCTACCTCACGGGACAGCACGGGGTCGTCGACGCCGTCGCCGAGGAGGTCACGCCCGAGGCGACCGCCGCCGTCGACGCGACCGGGAAACCGAAGGCCGCCCTCGAGGACGCCGTCCGGTCGTTCTGGACGACCGACCTGCGGGTGCTGTAACCCGATCGCCCGGCGTTTCGATTAAGTGCCCGGTCGACGACCATCCGGTATGCAGATCGCAATTCTCGCCCACGAGAAGTTTCCCGAGCGGGCGAAGACCGCCCTCGGGGTGCTCAGGTACGGCGACTACGACGTCGCCGCAGTACTCGACCGTGAACAGGCTGGAACGCGGGTACACGACCACGTCCCGGACGTCCAGGACGCCCCGATCGTCGCCGGAATGGCCGACCTCGAGGAACCGATCGACGCCCTGTTGATCGGCATCGCGCCCATCGGCGGCGGCTTCGAAGGGAGCTGGCGACCCGACGTCCGGGCGGCCCTCGAGGCCGGCTGTGACGTTATCTCCGGACTCCACTACTTCCTCTCTGAAGACGAGGAGTTCGCCGCCCTCGCGGCCGAAAACGACTGTGAACTCCGGGACGTCCGCGAGCCCCGCGACGATCTCACGGTGAGTCGGGGCGTCGCCGACGAGGTCGACGCCGAGGTGATCCTCACCGTCGGCACGGACTGTTCGGTCGGGAAGATGACGGCCACGATGGAACTCGCTCGCGACGCCCGCGAGGCCGGCCACGACGCAGCGGTGATCCCGACCGGCCAGACGGGCATCGTGATCGAGGGGTGGGGTACCCCCGTCGATCGCGTCGTCAGTGACTTCACCTCGGGAGCGGTCGAGGGGATGATCCTGCAAAAGGGTGACGACCACGACTACCTCTTCGTCGAGGGTCAGGGAACGATCGTCCACCCCGCCTACTCCGCCGTGACCTGTGGCATCCTCCACGGCGCGATGGCCGACAAACTCGTACTCTGTCACGCCGCCGGCCGGGAGGCGATCCACGGCTACGAGTCGTTCCCGCTGGCGTCGATCGAGTCCTACGTCGACCGCTACGAGAGCCTGGCCGACCCGGTGAAACCGGCGAAGGTAGCCGCCGGCGCACTCAACACTCACGGGATCGCCGCCGACGAGGACGCACGTCGGGCCATAGAGGAGTACGCCGAGAACCTCGAGGCCCCCGCGACCGACGTCGTTCGCTTCGGTACGGAGGAGGTGCTTGAGGCCCTGCTATGAGCCTCGAGACCACCTTCGAGCGCGTCGACCTCCCCCTCGAGTACCCCTTCACGATCGCACGCGGAACCAGCGAGACCGTCGAGAACGTCATCGTCGAAATCGAAGACGGGGAGGGGAGGGTCGGGATCGGCGGGGCAGCCCCCTCCACACACTACGGCGAGACGGTCGAAACGGTCGAAGCGGTCCTTCCCGACCTCCTCGCGGTCGTCGAGGAGGTGGGCGATCCCCACGAACTCGCCCGCATCGAACGCCGAACCCGCGAACGAGTCCGGCACAACCCCGCCGCGCGTGCCGCGGTGAGTATCGCGCTCCACGATCTGGTCACAAAGCGCCTCGAGATTCCCCTCTATCGCTACTGGGGGTTCGATCCGGCGGCGGCCCCCACGACGTCTTACACGATCGGCATCGACGACACAGAGCGAATGGTCGAGAAGACCGAGACGGCACTCGAACGGGGCTACGACGTACTCAAGGTCAAAGTCGGGACGGGGAGAGATGAAGATATCCTCGAGGCGATCCGGACGGTCGCGCCGGCGGCGACGATCCGCGTCGACGCGAACGAGGCGTGGTCCCCGCGGGAGGCGATCCGGACGATCGAGGCGCTTTCGGCGTACGACCTCGAGTTCGTCGAACAGCCAGTCCCCGCCGAAGACCCCGAGGGGCTTCGGTACGTCTACGAACGTTCCCCCCTCCCGATCGCCGTCGACGAGTCCCTGCGGACGGCCACGGACGTCCCACGGGTCGCCGACCGCTGTGACATCGCGAACCTGAAACTGATGAAGTGTGGCGGCCTGCGGGAAGCGAGGCGGATCGTCCACACGGCCCGCGCCCACGGCCTCGAGGTCATGTGTGGTTGTATGCTCGAGTCGGTGGCCTCGATCGCCCCGGCCTGTCACCTCGCGCCCGCCCTCGAGTACGTCGACCTCGACGGGGCGCTGTTGCTCGCCGACGACCCATACCGGGGCGTTCCGATGCCCGACGGTGAGATCGATCTCGCGGGCCACGGTACCGCGGGTACTGGTCTCACGTGTCGGTAACCAGTACACGTTTCGCCGTTCGAGGCGATCGCCCGCCGTAACCGGCGTTCGTACCCCGTGGCGAGGAGGGACACGCCCGACGATCGTGGGTTTCGCCGAGCGTTAAGGTTAACACCTTCGGCCTAGAAATAGCGTCTATGAGTACAGAGAGCATGGAGGGCGGAAAAACTCGCCCCCAGATCGAGGTTACCGAGGACGCCGCCACAGAGGCACTGAACTTACTCGACGGTGAAGGGCTCGACACCGGCGTGGCGGGCCTTCGACTGTTCGTCCAGCAGGGGGGCTGTGCCGGTCTCTCCTACGGAATGCGTTTCGACGACGAACCCGACGAAGACGACGAGGTCTACGTCCACCACGACCTGCGCGTGTTCGTCGATCCCGCGAGTCTGAAATACGTCGAGGGAAGCGTCCTCGACTACGAGAGTGGCCTCCAGGCCGAGGGCTTTCACGTCGACAACCCGAACGTGATCAGTGAGTGTGGCTGTGGCGAATCGTTCCGAACGTAGTAACGGGTAGTGTTACTCCTCGAGTTTGAACGCCACCGTCACTTCCGCCTGATACTCCCGGTCGTCGGTACTCGCCACTTCGACGCCCAGCTCGTCGACTTCGACCCACTGAACGTTCTCGATCGTCGCCTCCGCGCGATCGATCGCGTCGTCGGCGGCGTCCTCGAAGCTCTCCTGGCTCGTTCCGATCAGCGTGATCTTTTTGAACACCATTGCGACTGTCAGTACCCCACACAGTCACTTAAACGTATGCCGGTAGCGGAGGGGAGAGCGAACTCGAGACGGGCCAGTGGCTTTCGTGAACGTTTTTGTTGGTCCCGGACACACCTGCTCCCATGGCAGGTATCGACGACAGCGACGCGCCGGAGATCGACGAACTGACGCCGCCGGAACGGACGCTGATGGGGCCGGGGCCGAGCGACGTGAATCCGCGCGTGCTCCGGGCGATGAGCACGCCGCTTGTCGGCCACCTCGACCCCTCGTTCGTCGAGATCATGGACGAGGTCCAGGAACTGCTTCGGTACACGTTCCGGACGGAAAACCGGTGGACGATCCCGGTTTCGGGGACCGGTTCGGCGGCGATGGAGGCGGCGATCGGCAACGTCGTCGAACCCGGCGACACGATGCTCGTGCCGACCAACGGCTACTTCGGCGGCCGGATGGCCTCGATGGCCCGCAGGGCCGGCGGCGCGGTCGTCGAGGTATCGGCTCCGTGGGGGGAGCCACTCGAGCCCGTCGATGTCGAGGCCGCACTCGCCGAACACGACCCGGACGTCTTCGGCTTCGTCCACGCCGAGACGAGCACGGGCGTGCTCCAGCCCGACGTGCCAGCGCTCACCGAGGCCGCCCACGACCACGACGCGCTCGTGATCGCCGACACGGTCACCTCGCTTGGCGGCGTGGAACTGCGCGTCGACGAGTGGGGGATCGACGTCGCCTACTCGGGCCCACAGAAGTGTCTCTCCTGTCCGCCGGGGGCGAGTCCGCTTACCCTCTCTGCGGAAGCGATGGAGAAGGTTCTCTCCCGGGAGGAAGAGCCCCGATCGTGGTACCTCGATCTCTCCTTGCTCGAGGGCTACTGGGGCGAGGAACGTGCGTACCACCACACCGCGCCGGTCACGAACGTCTACGCCCTCCGGGAGGCCCTGCGACTCGTCGCCGAGGAAGGGATCGAAAACAGGTGGGCACGCCACGAACGGCTCGCGGGCGCGCTGAAAGCCGGCATGGAGGGTATGGGCCTCTCGATG
Source organism: Natrialbaceae archaeon Tc-Br11_E2g1 (assembly GCA_001564255.1). GTDB lineage: Archaea > Halobacteriota > Halobacteria > Halobacteriales > Natrialbaceae > Tc-Br11-E2g1. The sequence goes on along the minus strand of LKNC01000015.1, from coordinate 15,578 downwards.
AACGCCTCCGAGGAGTACTGGCTCCCGAGTCTCAACGCCGTCCGCGTCCCCGAGGGGGTCGACGACGGCGAAGTCTGTGCTGCGTTGCTCGAACGGTACGACCTAGAGGTCGCCTCCGGACTCGGTGACCTCGACGGGGAGATCTTCCGGATCGGCTGTATGGGCCACTCCGCCAGCCCGGAGAACGTCCTGTTGGTCGTGACGGCACTGGGTGACGTGCTCGAAGACGTGGGTGCGGACGTCGACGCCAACGCGGGCGTCGAGGCCGCCCGGAACGCCCTACGCTGAGACGCGTTGACGCGGCCCCGGCGGGGCCCTCTCGACCTGGTAGTCCTCGCCGTCGACGGCGATAATGGCCCACTCGTAATCGGGGTCGGTCCGACTGAGGCGTGCCTCGAGGTCGTCAGCGTCGTCGGGGTGGGCGACGAAACAGTGATACTCCCCCGACGATCCCGACGGAAGCTTTCGCGTATCGAGTACGGGGTTGACGTGGACGACCTTCCACGCGCGTTCTGCTCTGAACTCCGGACCGTTGCCCTCGACCGTGTAGCCGAGTTCTGCGAAGACCGACCTGGCCTGCTCGACGAGACGCATGTTAACAGGTCCCATTCAGATGTACAGTGGGCGGCCACCAAGATAAAGCTTACCACGGAGTATGAAGCTCGAGGGGGAAAACTGGAACACACGGCAGGTCTCGCTGTACGCCCGATTCCCGTTACTCGTGGGCGGCGTCCCACTCGGTCGGTTTCCGGAAGTTCCCACACCGGTTACAGCGGATCCGGCCCATCGAGTCCATCGCGTTGTCGAAACTCTCGCAGTTCCCACAGAACCAGCCGTACCGACTCGTCGCGTCGTCGCTCTCGTAGGCGACGAAAAACGGCGCTTTCGAGCCCTTGTCCCCGTCTGCGTGTGAGACGTAGACGGTCTCCCCGTCGTCGGTCGACCTCGCTTCCATAGAATCGGTTCGGCTGCCGGGGATAAATGACTGTCCGTCCGGGTGAACCGTTCCTCGACTGGGGGGGAGATAATCCCACCCCATCTGAAAGATTTACCCGGGCGGGTCCCGTTCCTCCGGACGATGACGTTGGTCGTGGTCCCCGTCCGGTATCCGTTGTCGAAACACTCCAAGCGTACCCTACAGAAGGGTCTCGAGGTGGCACGCGAGCGCGAGGCCGCGCTAACAGTGTTGCACGTGAATCTCTACCAGAACGGGCGGAAAGTGACGCGGATGGACCTGAAATCGGAGGTCGAGGGGACGTTCGGCTCTCTAGAGAACACCCGGTACGTGGTCCGGACGGGGTTTCTCGTCGAGGAGTCGATCCTCGACGAGGTCGCAGCGGAGGGGGCGGACGTCGTCGTCGTCGGCCACAAGCAGGTCGGGCGACTGCGGCGGGTGTTCCGGCGGCTCATGGACGAACCGGACATAGAGGGGTTCCTGCGCAGACATCTCGACTGTGAGATCATTACTGTCGAAGGCGCACGGGCGTGAGATCACCCCTCATCAACAGGACGCGGTTGGGTGTCCTCCGGTCGCTCGGTGGAGACGGCGACCCGTGCGCGGCCGCTGTCGTCGTCGAAGACGTGGTGTCTGTGTGGGTACGCGAACTCGATGCCGGCCTCGGCGAACCGCTCACCGATCCGTCTCTGGGCTTCGGATTTGACCGCGAGCAGTTTGTACGGATGTTTCGTCCAGAAGCGGACGACGAGCGTGATGCCGTCGTCGCCGTACTCCGCTATGTGACACCGGGGTGCCGCGGGGTACCGGGCGCTCCCGATCCGAATGTCAGGGCCGCCGGCGATCACGCCCTCGACGCCCCGGATGGCACGCTCTGTGAGTTCGCAGGCTTCCTCGAGGTCGCTCTCGTAGGTCACGTCGAGGCGGACCGATACCCGGGTTCGTTCGTCTTCGGCGGAGTAGTTGATCACGTCGCGGGTGTGGATCTCCGAGTTCGGGATCACGATGAAGGTGTTATCGAGGGTAAATATCTTCGTGTACCGGATCGTGATGTCCTCGACGAACCCGCGGTGGCCCTCGTCGACGATTTCGATCATGTCCCCGATCTCGAAGGGCCGATCGGTGAGGATGAACAGCCCGTTTATCAGGCTGCCGATCAGCGGCGCGAGGACGATACCGACGACGGCGGAGAAGACACCCACAGAGAGCAGGATCTGGAGTTCACCGACGCCGAGGATGGTGGCGACGATCAAGAGCGTGATCAAGAGGACGCCGGCACGTACGCCGCGTAGGACCGTCCGGGTCACGCTCGGTCGCTCGATCCGGCGTGCCACCGTCCGGCCGGTCAACCGAACCGCGAACTTCGAGAGGTACCAGCCGACGACGAGGACGATCACGGCGAGGAAAAGCGAGATCATAAACTCGTTTACCGACACGGGCAACACGTCCTCGAGTCGGTCGGTGGCCACGGTCTCGTTTATCAGTTCGTCGGTGGCCACGCTCTCGTCCGTTCGTAACCCGATCCCGCGCATGGAGCCACTCTGTTGGCGGGGTCGGTTATACTTTCTGGCATCCTTCGTCTCCGGACACCGTCGACCGATCGCGGCCCGTCCCCGACCACCGGTCGACGTGTGAGAACCCGATTCCGAAACACAGTGCTACTCGAAATATAATAAATTATTTATCCATCGCGACCGTCCTCACGACCATGAGTCAGGACGAACTCCGCTCGACGGTCGAACGGGTGGGGGATCGCTTTAACCTCGGCGAGTACGAGATCGACGCCTACCTCTCCGTACTCGAGCACGGACAGCTCACCGCGAGCGAGATCGCCGATCGTACCGACATCCCCCAACCGCGCGTCTACGACACGGTCCGAAGCTTGAGCGACCGCGGACTGGTCGAACTGCGCGAATCCCGCCCGATGAAGATCGTCGCCATCGATCCGGGAGAGGCCTTCGACGACGTTCAGTCCTCACTCGAGACGATGATCGCCGAACTCGAGAGCCGCTATACGGCCCCCGCACGCGACACCGAGGCGGTCTCGCTCGTAAAGTCGCGTTCGACGATCCTGCGCTATCTCGAGGAAGTGATCGACGACGCCGAGTACGAACTCGCGCTGTCGCTCACCCCCGACCTGCTCACCCGGTTCGAGGCGAACCTCTCGCGGGCGGTCCAGAAGGGGGTCAGCGTCGACCTGATCGTCACGCCGGCCGCGGACGCGCCCGACCCGGCGGAGTTTTCCTACCTCGAGGTCGCGACGACCGTCCGCGCCCGTCGCGGGATCACGACGCCAGTGGTCGCCGTCGCCGACGGGGAGTACTCGATCTACGCCACCCAAGACGCCCTGCGTGACGACCAGGACCGCTACGGCGTCATCTTCAACCGCTCTGCGCTCGGCTTTCTGGTCTCCGGCTTTTTCGGGACCGTCCTCTGGACGACCGCCGACGAACTGGCCGAGAACGGGAAGGAACGACCCTATCCGCGCCGATACGCCTCGATCCGCCGATGTGTCAAAGACGTCATCGACGAGGGCGGGGAGTTCTACGCCACAATCGAGGGGCGTGACGTCGAGACGGGGGCCGCCCGCGTCGTCCGCGGGCAGGTCGTCGACGTCTCGTTCGAACTGACAGAGGAAGTCGCCGGCCTCACCCTACGAACCGACGACGAGGAGGTTACCGTCGGCGGCCGCGTCGCCGCCCTAGAGGACGTCGAGGCCCGCGTGATCCGCATCGGCCGGTCGGAACCGCCCACAGTCGAGTAGTCGGCTCGACCGGGTTCCCGGGGACTGATACGGATCGTTACAACGATTTACGGATGATCGACCCGGACGGGACGGCGATCACCGGGAACGGATTCCAACAGACCGTATGAGCCGTTCGTCCCGAACACCGGTATTTATCCAATCTGGATATCTACGTCCAGTAGCCATGCTGGCCAGAGTGCGCGACGCGGTCGGGACAGTCGTTCCTGGAGTCGGCGGTGGACTCCTCCGTCCGACCTGGCGCGTGTTGATCGCGTTCGTCCTTACGTTCGCCGGGATCGGCGGCCTCCTGGTCGCAGTGACTCTGCTCGTCGACCTCGGCAGCCTCGAGCGTACCATCGTTACACACGTCGGCGCACTCGTCGTCGCCGGCGTCGTCTTCCGGTTTGTCGCGGCGTCTGTCGACCGGCGAGAGGTGCGAAACTACGGCTACCGGATCTCGACGGAGTGGTGGCTCGACTTCGCCGGCGGTGCTGTGCTCGGCCTGTTAGTCGTCGCCGGGGTCTTCGCCGTCGGCTCCGCCCTCGGCTGGGTGGAGGTCGTCGACCTGGCCCCCCTCGAGTCCACGTCGTTTTTACTCTGGCTTTCGGCGTTCGTCCTCGCCTGGGCGTGTGTCGCAGTCTGGGAGGAGACGCTGTTTCGCGGGGTCGTACTCACGAACGCCGCGGAAGGGCTGTACGCCCGGCGGGTCTCGACGATCAAGGCCGTACTGGGTGCCTGGCTTATGAGTTCACTCGTCTTCGGTCTCACCCACCTGTTCGTCGTGACCGTTCTGGCGAACGATCCCCTCGCCCCGATCGAGACCATCGACGCGGCACCGTCGATACCGACCGATACGCCTAGTCTGCCCTCTCTCCCCGAGGACCTGCCGTCGGTTCCCGACGAGTTGCCGGAGGCACCCGACGTTTCAGAAGGGATCCCACTCGCCGTGTTCTCCGCGATCCCCGAGGGTGGAACCCTCCTCGGACTGGTGCTCGCGTGGACGGCACTGGGGAGTCTACTCGGTATCGCGTTCGTTCTGACCGGCGAACTCGCCTTCCCCATCGGCATCCACTTCGCGTTCAACCTCGCGGTCACGAACGTCTTCTTTGGCTCCCCGACACCCTACGGCGACGGGGAGATCCCGAGCGTTCTGGTCGTCGACGTCACTGCCACCGGGTTGGCCCACCCGTTCGCCGGTGCTCCCGTTCTCGCTGCTGCCCTCCTGGGCCACGTCGGCGTGATCTTCTGGGCGCTGTATACGGCTGACTGAGCCAAAGCGAACGTCGTCCCCACGACCGGAAGCCGGGGAACGAGGATCGAACCGAACACCTTACCCGGAACCGGTCGAAACCGGGGTGTATGGATGCCGTAGTCGCCACAAAGGACGTCAGAAAGACCTACGGCGACACCGTCGCCCTCTCCGGGGTCTCGCTGTCGGTCGGAGCCGGCGAAGTGTTCGCACTGATCGGCCCGAACGGGGCCGGGAAGACGACCCTCGTGCGTGCGCTGACGGGGACGACGACGCCCGATTCCGGCACGACTCGAGTCCTCGGAGCCCACCCCGAGAAAACGGACCGGGATCGGCTGGGCGTGTTGCCACAGAACTTCGCACCACCGGATCGACTCACCGCCCGGGAACTGCTCGAGTACTACACCGGACTGTACGAGGAGGCCCGCGATCCGGAGGCAGTCCTCGCGGACGTCGGGATGGCCGACGCGGGCCGGACGTGGTACGAGGACCTCTCGGGTGGCCAGAAGCGGCGGGTCTGTGTCGGCACCGCGCTGGTCAACGACCCCGACGTACTCTTCGTCGACGAACCCACGACGGGTATCGACCCCGCCGGCCGGCGAACCGTCTGGCGGCTGATCGAAGAGCTCGCAGAGACCGGAACCACCGTCTTCTTGACCACCCACGACATGGCAGAAGCCGAACGTCTGGCGGATCGGGTCGGCCTGCTCGCCGACGGCTCGCTCGTCGCCGTTGGCACCCCCGGCGAACTCGTCGCCGAACACGGCGGCCCGAGTACGCTCACCGTCGAGACCGACGCCGCCCTCGAGACCTTCGCCGACCTCGAGTATCCGGTCTCCCGGCGTGAGGGCACGGTCGTCATCGAGGGGATCTCGCCGACGGAGATCGGCCGCGTCGTGGGCCGACTCGAGGAAAACGGCCTCGAGTACACCGGCATCGCCTGGTCCGAACCCGACCTCGAGGACGTCTACCTCGAGCTCGCAGACGACACTGAACTCGCCCGTACGGGGCGAGGGGAGCCCACACTCGCCGTCGAGGCGGCGACCGGCGGTGAGGGTGGACGATGAGCCGTCTCACGCGTATCCGATCCGAGGCGACCGCCGACTGGAAGTCCTTTCTCCGCCGGCGGACGGCCGTCTTCTTCACCTTTTTCTTCCCGATCATCCTGATCGTCATCTTCGGGGCCCTGGTCCGGACGGACCCGACCGGCGACGGGCTGTTCGCCGAGCCGGCGGGCTACTACGTCGCGGGCTATCTCGCCGCAGTCGTCCTCTTTACGCCGCTGTCGCGGATGGGAAGCGAGGTCGCCCGCCACCGCGAGGGAAGCCGCTTCGAAAAGCTCGCGACGACGCCACTGACCAGGACCGAGTGGCTGCTCTCACAGACGATCGTCAACGCGATCATCATCAGCCTGGCGAGCCTGCTCATCCTCGCGCTCGTGATCGTCCTGACCGGCGCGGAGATCGTCTTCTCGCCGCTGCTCGTCGCCTACATCGCCGTCGGCGTCGTCGCGTTCTGTGGCTTTGGCGCGATGTTGGGCAGCTACACCGACTCCAGAGACGGCGCGGTCACCGCGAGCAACGCCATCGGCCTCCCACTGTTGTTCCTCTCGGAGACGTTCGTCACCCTCGAACAGCTCCCGGAGTGGTTCGCCCCGCTCGTGAACCTCTCGCCGCTCACGTATTTCGCTCGAGGCGTCCGTGCTTCGACCTATCCGGACACACAGACGTCGGCGATCGCGGGGATCGATCCAGCACTCGCGAACCTCGTGATCCTCGCGGCCATCGCCGTCCTCGCGTTCGCTCTCGGAGCGCGGTCGATCCCACAGACCGACTGATCGTCCCGTCGCCTGCGAGCGCCCGGAAGGTCTTTTGCCCCCACTCGACACCACTCGAGTATGATCGACGAGACAGTCGAGGAGATCCAGGGGATGCAGACACACAGCTCCTCTACCGTCGCGGTGAAAGCGACGAAGGCCTTAGAGGAACTGCTCGACCGGGAGTACGCGACCGTCGAGGAGTTCCACCGCGCTCTCGAGCAAAACGGCACGGTCCTCCGCGGGGCGAACCCCTCACACGCCTCCCTGCAAAACGCCGTCAGGGGGGTCGTCGACATCGTCGTCGAGACCGAAGACGACACCGTCGAGGAGGCCAAAGAACACACGGCCGAGCGAATCGAGGCGGTGATCGAGGCCGTCGAATCGGGCAAACGGGAGGCCGCGGAGAACGCCCTCGAGGTCCTAGAAGACGACACCACGGTCCTCACTCACGACTACTCCTCTACGGTCATCGAGGCGCTCAGGCTCGCGACGGAGGCGGGCAAGACCGTCGACGTCTACGTCACCGAGGCCAGGCCGAGATACATCGGCCGCAAGACCGCCCGCACGCTCGCGGAGATGGACGGCGTCGAACCCACACTGATCACCGACGGGGCGAGTGGCCACTACCTGGCGGAGTGTGATCGGGTCCTGATCGGGATGACCTCGATCGTCGAGGACACCCTGTACAACCGCGTCGGCACGTTCCCGATCGCGGCCGCGGCGAGGGAAGTCGGAGTCCCCGTCACCGTCGTCGGGTCGGGGTCGAAAGTCATCACCCAGGGGTTCGTCTTCGAGAACGAGTACCGCGCCGGGAGCGAAGTCATGCCCGAACCCGCGGAGGGGTTCGACGTTTCGAACCCGACCTACGACGCGACGCCCGTGGCGTTACTCGAGAGTGTGATCACCGACGAGGGGAGAGAGCTGTTCTGACGCCGGCTCGATGGAAACGCCGTGAGCCGACAAACGGGAGGTCCCGGGCCGGAGTTGCCGGGGTCGCGGCATCGAAGCGTCTATGCCTGTGCCCGGAAAACTCCGGCCCATGTGGCCCTGGGGACACCTCGGCGTCGCGTACCTGCTCTACACCGCCTACACTCACCGGCGGTTCGATAGCGCACCACTCGCCGTCCCCGCTCTCGCACTCGCCGTCGGTTCGCAGTTCCCCGACCTCGTGGATAAGCCACTGGCCTGGACGTTCGGCGTCCTGCCCGGCGGCCGGACGCTCGGTCACTCGTTGCTCTTTGCCGCCCTCCTGATCCCCGCAGTCTACGCCCTCGGACGCTACGTCGGCCGGGTCAGGGAGGCCACCGCCTTCGCCATCGGCCACCTCTCACACCTGCTCGCGGACGTCCCGCCGTCGGTGCTCACCGGGGACCGCTCTGGGACTGCGTTCCTCCTGTGGCCACTGGTCGACCAGCCCGCCGAGGAACCCGTCGGTGGCATCTTCGACGCCGTGTTCACCTACTACACCATGGGTGCCTACGAGTGGGTCCAGCTCGGTATCTTCGCCGTGGGTGCCGTCGTCTGGTACCGCGACGGCGCACCCGGCCTCGAGTACGTCCTGAACCGATAGGCCGGGTCGGTTACGAACCCCGCTTTCTCACCCTCCCGACGGAATCGCCCGACTCGAGAACGGCCAGATCGCCGGGCAGATCACGGGCCGGTCCGGATCGACCTCACAAACGAGTACGCCGACCCCGTCCCCGCGGGCGGCTACGACGCGACCCGGCTCGACGCCGACGAGCGATATGCGTGCCTCGAGGCGGCCCGTCAGTATCGGCGTAGTTCCGGAAGTAAGGTTGCGAGGGAAGATCGCTCCGTGCTGATCTTCGGCATCTCGTTCGGCACGGAATGTGCCTCACTGCGATGCGAGGGGAGGGAGTCGAACCCACGAACGTCTACACGAGCGGATCTTGAGTCCGCCGCCGTTGGCCGCTTGGCTACCCTCGCACGCGTCCCGTACGTTGGACCCTCGAGTTTGAATAGCCTGCGATTTTCCCCGCCCGGTGTCCGGAAAGCGTGGGTCCTTTTACCGTCCCCGTCTCAACCGTTCGTATGGCGCTTCCAGTGGCACTCGAGGACGCCGACGGCCCACGGGCGATCGATACCCACGCCCACCAGCCGACAGGCGAGTTCCTCCACGACGCGGGCGGGCAGATGATGCAAGACGCGGCCGATCGCTTCGGGACCGACCTCGAGACCGACACCTACGAGAACATGATCGAGGAGTACCACGCAAACGGCGTCGGCCGTGCCGTCCTCCTCGGGTGGGACGCCGAGACGAACACCGGCAACCCACCGGTCCCGAACGACTACGTCGCCGAGGTTCGCGACGAGTACGACGATTTCTTCATCGGCTTCGGGTCCGTCGATCCCCTCAAAGACGACTGCGTCGAGGAGGCGAGACGGTGTGTCGAGGATCTGGCCCTCTCCGGCTTCAAGTTCCAGCAGATCGCTCAGGGCTTTGACCCCTCCGACCCCGAACACCGCGAGCTGTGGGCGACCATCGAAGAACTCGAGGTGCCCGTCGTCTTCCACGGCGGCAACTCAACGCTCGGCGCGTGTGCTCCCGGTGGGCGCGGCCTGAAGATCAAGTACGGCAACCCGATGTTGATCGACGACGTCGCCGCGGAGTTCCCCGACCTCCGGATCCTCATCGCCCACCCCGCCTACCCCTGGGAGAAAGAACAACTCGCCATCTGCCAGCAGAAAGGCAACGTCTACATGGATCTGTCGGGGTGGATGCCGGAGTACATCGACGAGCAGGTACTCCACTACGCCAAGACCCTGTTGTGCGATAAGGTCATGTTCGGCACCGACTACCCGATGTTAGAACCCGAACCGTGGCTCGAGGGGTTCGCCGACCTCGAGTTCGACGAGGAACTCCAGCGGAAGATCCTGTGGGAGAACGCAGCCGAGTTCCTCGGGGTGTGACTCTTCCGGATGGCTTTTCGAGTGGACTAGACGGGATCGACGCGAGCGCCGGCGTCGGTTACTCGAGGTCCGCGCCAACCGCCGCTTCGACCGACGAGAACCCGTCGCGCTCGAGCAGTTCCACGAGCCCGCGAGTTATCGCTCCCGGCGTCGCGGGGCCGTTGTAGACGAAGCCGGTATACAACTGGACGAGCGAGGCACCGGCCCGGATCTTCTCGTAGGCGCTTTCGGCGGAGTCGACGCCGCCGACGCCGACGATCGGCAGGTCGGTGTAGGAGGCGAGCGAACGGACGACCGCCGTCGAGCGGTCCTCGAGGGGCTTGCCGCTCAGCCCACCCCACTCCTCACCGTTCGACGAGCGCACTCGCTCGCGGCTCGTCGTCGTGTTCGTGGCGACGATCCCGTCGAGGTCGAACTCCTCGGCGATGTCGACGAGATCGTACAACGACTCTTCGGGTTCGTCGGGGCCGACCTTCACGAGGATCGGAACCCCCGCGTCGTTTTCCGCCTCGAGGGTCTCGAAGATCGCCCGCAGGTGTTCGGGGGAGCCCTCGTCGAACTCCTCCGGTGTGTTCGGACAGGAGACGTTGACGACGACGTAGTCGGCGTACGACGAGAGCCGGGTGAACACACGTCGGTAGTCCTCGATCGCCTCCGTCTCGGTCGAGGAGTTCATCTTGCCGACGTTGACGCCGACCGGAACGTCCGGCAACCCCCGGTGTTCGATGCGCTCTTTCACCCGTTCCATCCCCTGACCGTTAAACCCCATCCGATTGACCATCGCCTCGTCCTCCCGGAGCCGGAACAGCCGCGGTCGTTCGTTGCCCGGTTGGGGATACGGCGTGACCGTTCCGACCTCGACGAACCCGAACCCGAGGGCGGCGAGTCCGTGGGCCACCTCGGCGTTCTTGTCGAAGCCAGCGGCAACCCCCACCGGATTCGGGAACGTCGTGTCGAACGCCTCGACCTCGAGTGCCGGATGGTCGTACCGGTAGGCATACCGGAGCACGGCCGCAATCGGCCACCTCGAGCCGGCGACCCGGAGCGTGCGCTTGCCGAGGTCGTGGGCCGTCTCGGCGGGTAATTTGAAAACGAGAGGGCGGAGTCTCGAGTACAACGTCATTGGGGGGAACTGGGCGACAGTGACACCTAAAAGCCTCGGGACCGGACTATCCTCCGACTCGTGGGATGACACACGACTCACTGGCGTTCGTCGACGTAGCGGGCACGATGGGATTTGAACCCACGACCGTCGGATTAGAAGTCCGACGCTCTTTCCGGACTGAGCTACGTGCCCTCGAGTGTGTTTCGACGGTGAACCGGCATAAGCGGTGGGGATTCGTCCCGGCTCACCCCGACCCGATCTCGATTCCGCCGTCGTCGTCGACCGTGATCTCGAGGCCGGCGTAGGAAAACGAAACGCCGACCGTGTGGCCACTTGTCGTCGATGAGGCGGTGAGAAGGGAGTCGAGGGCGTCGGTCGCGACGTAGTCGTAGATCGGCGGGAGGTCGAGCGGATCGATGCCGGTTGCGGCCGCGACGGCCGTGACGACCTCCGTACTCGGTGTGTCGGACCAGGTAGACCGGACCGGCGTGTCGTCTACCGCCTCGTCCAGTCGGGTCTCGGGAAGGCGATCACCCGAGGTCATGCGTGGCTGTCACCGTTCGGAGCATCTCCCCCCTGCTCGTTTGGACGTTGACTATTCATAATAACATTCTTTCCGATAAAAGATTTTTGCCGGTACACGGCGCGGTCCCACCCGAAAGTTGTTCCGTCGAAACCGTCCGTCCTCCTCGTGCCGGCTGGCTCGTTGGCTCAAACGTCCCTTTCACCCTGGAGAAGTCGTTTATGACTTCCCAACCGACGTTCGATCATGACCGACAGACGAACCGTACTCGCGCTCACCGGCGCGTTACTGGCCGGGGCCGCCGGCTGTCTCGGTGAGGGCCCCGACGACGAACCGAACGGCAACGGCAACGGGAACGGAACCGAAAACGGCGGAATCGGCAACTACGACGCCCCGGAGTTCCCCGACCTCGAGTTCGTCACCGACCCCGACGTCGACGGAGACGCACTCGGGAAACAGATCCGGGGGAACTTCGAGTTCGCGCTCGACCTGCTCGAACAGCTCCGCGAGGACGCTCCCGACGAGAACCGCTTTTTCTCGCCGTACAGCGTCTCCGTCGCACTGGCGATGACCTACGCCGGCGCACGTGGGGACACTGCAACGGAGATGACAGAGGCGCTCAACTACGAACTCGAGGGGGGTGATCTCCACGCCGCCTTCGGTGCCCTCGAGACGGAGTTCGAACGGCGAAACGAGGACGGACAGGCCGTCGACGATCACGAAGCGGACGAGGACGACGGCCCCGCCTTCGAGTTCACCACCGCGAACGCGGTCTGGGGTGAGGAGGGCTTCCCGTTCGAGGCGGAGTTTCTCGACGTCCTCGAGGCCTACTACGGTGCGGGGATGCAACTGGTGGACTTTACCGGCAGTCCCGAAGAGGCCCGCCAGGAGATCAACGCCTGGGTGAAAACGCGGACTGGAGACCGGATCGAGGACCTCCTGCCCGGCGGTTCCATCGACGAATCGACGCGACTGGTGTTGACCAACGCGATCTACTTCGTCGGGATGTGGAAGTACCCCTTCGAAGAGGAGGCGACCGAGCCGGGGACGTTCACTGGCCTCGACGGGACTGAAACCGAGGTGGAGATGATGGGTCAGTCGATCGAACTCCCGTACGCCGACGTCGACGGCCACCAGTTACTCGAGTTACCGTACGCCAACGACGACACGAGCATGGTCGTGATCGTCCCCGCGGACGGTGAGTTCGAGCGGTTCGAAGCCGAGTGTACGGTCGAGACGGTCGCGACGATGCTCGAGGAGACCACACGGCCGGAAGTCGACCTGCGATTCCCGAAGTTCGGGATCGAGTCGAAGTTCAGCCTCGTCTCCGTCATGGCCGATCTGGGCATGGAACGGGCCTTTGGTGACGGCGCTGACTTCGGCGGGATGGCGGAAGATGGCGGCCTGTTCATCGAGGAAATCGTCCACGAGAGTTTCGTCGAAGTCGACGAACTCGGTACGGAAGCGGCTGCGGCGACGGCCGTCGTGATGGACGAGAGCGCGCCGGCCGACCACGTCGAACTGACGGTCGATCGGCCGTTTCTCTGTTACATTCGAGACCGACCGAGTGAGACCCCGCTGTTCATCGGACGGGTGGTCGACGGCGAGACGCTCCACCAGGAGCGGTAGCCGGGGCTCGAGGAGACGCCTTTTTGTCGATCCGAACGACTCTCTCCACCATGGACTTTGACTCCGTTACCCTCGCCGCGTCGACGGCGGACCTCACAGAGGAACCCGACGCCCGCGAACACGCCGACTGCATCGAGTTCCGGATGGACCTGGCCGACGAACCGCTGGCCGCCCTCGAGGCTTACGACGGCGAACTCCCGATCCTCGCGACCAACCGCGCCGAGTGGGAAGGTGGCGACGCCCCCGACGCGGGTCGTCTCGAGGCACTCGCCGAGGCCACCGCGATAGAGCCCGTCGAGGCGATCGACGTCGAACTCGAGTCGATTCTCGAGGGCGACGCCGAGGACGTACTCGAGACCGCCCGCGAACGTGGAGTGGCGACCGTCGTCTCCGCTCACGACTTCGAGGGGACGCCGCCACGCGGGGAGATCGTGAGCACGCTGACCGAAGCCCGCAAGCACGCCGACGTCGCGAAGATCGCGGTCACTGCCGAATCGAAGGCGGACACGCTCGCGTTGCTGTCGGCGACCGAGCAGATGACCGCCCACGGCGACCCCGTGGCAACGATGGCGATGGGCGAACTCGGCAGTCACACCCGCGCAGTCGCGCCGGTCTATGGCTCGAAGATCGGGTACGCGCCCGTCGATCCCGGGAAGGCGACCGCACCGGGACAGTACGATCTGGAAACGCTCTCGAGGCTGGTGGCCGATCTCGGGTAGGTCCCGGACAGTCCATCCGACTCCTCGCGTCGCGTTCCGGGAGAACGACGGCGTTCGTGACGGTAATCGTTCTATACCAATAGGGCCTCCCGCGGTGGAAGGCAGTATGCAGACGACAGTAACGGATCTCCTCGAGGCGATTCGACAACCGAAGTACACCGGCGAGAACCGCTGTCGCCCATGTACCGTGGTAAACACACTCATCGCCGTCGCCATGTCCGGGTTCCTCTCGGTCCTCGCGACGCCGATCGTCGGCGGGCTGGCGTTTCTCGTCTGCGTGATCGCGATCTACCTCCGGGGGTATCTGGTCCCGGGGACGCCGACACTCACGAAGCGATACCTCCCCGACCGCGTCCGCCGTCTGTTCGGGACCCACCTCGAAGACGCCGAAACTACCTCCGACGGCGGGATCGGGGACGCCGAACCCCTGCTCCGGGCCACCGGCGTCGTGGTCGATTGCCCCGACGAGGACGACCTGTGTCTCGAGGCGACGTTCCGGACCGCCTGGCACGAGCGTCTCGCCACACTGGAAGACGACGAGACACGGCTCGAGGCCCTGGCTTCACGTCTCGACCTCGAGGCCGGAAAGCTGGCCCTCGAGGGCTCGACCGGCGGCTACGTCGCCCGGTACGGGGGCGACCGGATCGGTATCTGGCCCTCCGAGGCGGCGTTTCTCGCGGACCTCGCGGCCGCGCCGGCCCTGGACGGACACGCGGGCTGGCAGGACCTGACGGCCGACGAACAGGGGGCCGTGTTGGCCGGCCTCCGGGTGTTCCTCGAGGCGTGTCCGACCTGCGGGGGCGAGATCGACGGGAACGAAGAGACCGTGGAGTCGTGTTGTTCGACGGCGACGAGGATGGCACTCGAGTGTGGGGACTGTGGTGCCCGACTGCTTCGTGGCACCGCTTGACACCCCCCACACGACTGAACTCCCGTAATCTCACTCGTCGGTGGTGACGTCGGCGTGGATGGCGATTACCTCGAGTTCCCCGTCGATGTCCGCTAACGGGATCTCGTAGCTGTCGGTCTCGAAATCGTTACTGCTGAACGGGAACTGACCGGGGGCCCCGCGGGTGTCTTCTAGCCCACCGAGCGTCCCGGCGAACACTTCGCTGCTCTCTAGGGTCCACTCTTCGTCCATCTCGATGTCGATGGAGAGCGTCTCCCCGTCGTCGGAGATATCCACGTCGGCAACGTCCTCGCCGGCGTCGAGGTCGTTCCTTCCCGCCCCGGCGATGAGATCGGCTTCGATCGGAGCGGCCCCGTCCCCGTCGCTTCCCTCGTACGGGACGTACCACCCCCACCTGTTGATGTTCTGTAAACCGTTCAGCGTGTTGTCCTTCGCTTCCGTGTCGCGTTTCAACGCCCACGCCGTTTCGCCCCTCGCTTCCCCGGGAACGTCTTCGGGACACGCCTCGTCTGCGTGGATGACGATCTCGTCGCCGATGTCCTCGAGGATGTGGTCGCCCTCGTCGAGACCGTCCGGTACCGCCTCGATCCCGAGACAGATACACTCCCCCACGGCGATCGGGTAGGCGTTTTCGCTACCGAGGATCGACTCCGCTCTGTTGTCGGCGATATAGAAGTCGACGCGGGGTTCGTCCTCGTAGCTCGGCCAGTTCTCATCACCGATCCAGACACAGATCTCCGTTTTCCCCTGGTTACAGATCTGGAAGACGTTGTCGAACGATGGGTCGGAACTGTCGCCTATCGCGTCGTCCTCGGTCATATCGACCTCGAGGTGGCCGCTGTCGTCGACGTTCGTGTAACTCGAGTTCGGGGTCGGTTCCCCGTCGACGTGACACCCATCGAGCCCGAGATAGGCGTGAGGATCTTTTGCGACCTCGATTTTGACCCGCCGTTGTGATTCGATTCGACTGAACGCACCGGAGCCGACGAGGG
>LKNC01000014.1 GCA_001564255.1 Natrialbaceae archaeon Tc-Br11_E2g1 | reverse complement strand
GAGCCGTTCGAGGTGGCGCTGTCGGGTCTGGAGGTCGAACCGGAACGCACCGTCCACGTCGGGGACAACCTCCACACCGACGTCGGTGGGGCGAACGCGATGGGGATGGACTCGGCGTGGATCAACCTCGGGTTTGGAGACCCCGGCGAGCACGAACCGACCTACGAACTCGAGACGCTCGAGGAGTTCGAAGCGATCGTCGGCTAACGTCAGGTCGGCCGTCCCGTTCGGTCGGCGGCGTCCGCTTTCGCGCCGGGGAGTTCCCGAACGTACGTCGCCGCGAGGCCAGTCGACGCCCACATGTACGCCATGTACGCGAGCGCGCCGAGCCAGACGATTCTGCCCCGAAGCGATCCCGCCCTCGCATACCACAGCCCACCGAGGAGCACTGGAACGCCGATCAGGAGGATCGCCAGATCCTCGGCGACTCGAGGTCACCCATCGACAGCCACCTCACTCACACGCCCACAGACGGCGTCGGCTCGTCTTTCGGAGTCGTTTGTGGACGGATAACACGCCCAGGTCACGACGATAGTAGGCTCCCGAGGTGGATAAACCGTTCACCGCTTCTCGGCCAGTTCGACCAGCTTTCCGATGAGGTTTGCGGCGTCGAGTGCGCTCTCCCCGAAGACGTAACAGCTCGGCTCGATCCCGAACGCGCCGCGGTGATAGGCGACCGCCGGGACGGTCTCACGCGCTTCGAACCGTTCACGGAGGTGGTCACGGCGGTCCTCGTAGTCGGCGTCGAACTCGAGGGGATCGAAGCCGCGTTCACGGGCAGCCGCGAGCAGGCGGTCGTCGGTGACGACGTTGACCGCTCCCCGGACGGCTGGATCGGCTTCGTTCGCGGCGAGGGTGGCCGTTGCGACGTGGTGGGAGGCACCGAACTCGGGATTGGCCGGTACCTCGACTCGCCCGCCAACGACGTAGATCCGGCCGGGGACCGCCGCGACGTCGGTCACGTCCGTCGCGTCGGGGAGGGCCATCCCGACGTTCGTCCCCACATTGGGGACGTACTCGGCCATCCCGGGTGCGGTCGCGAGCACTCTTGCAGCCTTTCGAACGTTCGCCAGCGTGTCCCGTTCGGTCCGCACCTCGGCGTCGAACCCACGCACGCACAGATCACACCCGAGCCCCTCGAGTTCGGGCATGACCTCCTCGTGAAGCGCACAGATCGGGCCCCGGTCCTCGAGGCGACGGATCAACTCGAGCAGTTCGCCGAGGGCCTCGTAACCGTCCATCCCACCGTCCGCCAGTCCCCCGGCGATTCGGTCGACGGTCGCGACCGTTTCGGGGTCCTCGCGAAAGCGGTCGTCGCCGGCGTCGTCACCGCTCACGTACTTGCTGACTGCCGCCTGCGTAACGCCCAGGTGGGCCGCGATCTCCTGTTGGGTCATCCCGCGTTCTGCGAGCCGCGAGGCGAGCATCGCCCGGACCGTCGGGAGGAAGCGATCGACGACGAGTTCGCTCGGCAACACCAGTGACATACGGTAGGATTGACTCGAGGGGGTCATAAACGCGGCTACAGCGACGTCGAGTCGTGGAAAAGGTGGCCTAGAGGTTCTCCTCGATCCACCAGGCGAAGCCTTCACCCTCTTCCATGCTGGTGAGGAAGTCGTAGTATCCGAGGATCCCGAGGATAAGCGCAGCGATCAGCGCGAGGACGACGGGGATCCGGACGAACCAGATCCAGGCGTCGCCGTAGGCGCCGAGGTCGCCGATTCCCTTTCGGAGTTCCTCCCTACCGAAGTTACCGGTGAGCCAGCCGACGAAGACGGCGAGCAACAGGCCACCGAGGACGAGTAGGATCCCGTCGGCGAAGCCGTCGAACAGATCGAGCAAGACGAGATCCATCGCCGAGGGGATGCCGAGCAGGAAGATCGCGCCGCCGACGCCGAGCGTGGCGGTCTTGCGGTCGATCCCCTTCTCGTCGATCAGGTAGGAGACGACGACCTCGAGGATACTGATAGCACTCGAGAGTGCGGCGATGGCGACGGTGGCGAAGAAGACCGCCCCGATCAGCCAGCCGAGCGTGATGTCACCGAAGGCAGCGGCGAGGGTGACAAAGAGCGAACCGGGGCCACCCTCACCCGGGTCGACGCCCGCGGTGAAGAAGACGGGAAAGACGACCAGGCCGACGATGAACGCGATCAACGTGTCGAGGCCGATGATGATCGCGCTGTCTTCGGCGAGATTTCGGTCCTCACCGAGGTAGGAAGCGTAGGTGATCATCACACCCATGCCGAGCGAGAGCGTGAAAAAGGCCTGTCCGGCCGCCGCAGGCAGGATGCTTTGCCACTCGGCGGCGATGACGCCGAACTCGGGCGAGAGGTAGTACGAGTAGGCCTCACTCGCCCCGTCAAGGGTGAACGCGTAGGCGGCCAGACCAAGCGTGATGACGATGATCGTCGGGACCATGACCTTCACGGCGAGTTCGATCCCCCGTTTGATCCCCAAAGCCACAATGGCGATGACGGCGGCCATGAAGATCGCGTGGAAGGCGATCGCGTCGAGGCCGCTGGCGAGCGTCCCGAACTGGACCTCGGCGGCCTCGAGATCGCTCTCGTAGCCGCCCTGTACGCCCAGAATCGCGTACCTGATCGTCCAGCCGGCGACGACGCTGTAGTACGAAAGGATCACGAAGCCGGTGACGATGAAGATCCCCCCGACGTACGTCCAGGCGCCGCCACCGAGTCTTTTCAATGCACCGACCGGGTTCCGCTGGGTCCGGCGTCCGACGACGAACTCGACGAGCATCGCCGGGAAGCCGATCAGGACGATAAAAAGCAGGTAGACCAGGAGAAAGGCTCCGCCACCTTCCTCCCCGACTGCGAACGGGAACCGCCAGACGTTTCCGAGTCCTACGG
This sequence comes from Natrialbaceae archaeon Tc-Br11_E2g1, assembly GCA_001564255.1. Classification (GTDB taxonomy): domain Archaea; phylum Halobacteriota; class Halobacteria; order Halobacteriales; family Natrialbaceae; genus Tc-Br11-E2g1. The sequence continues at coordinate 16,894 of LKNC01000014.1, read as the reverse complement.
CGCTGCCGACAGCCGCGAGGATGAACCCGAGACGTGTCGCCCACTGTTCTCTTGGGACGTCTATCGAACTGGCCATACGCACAGAGTGAGATGGCGTGTGAAAAAGGCCATCGATCACTCCGGCAATAGTTGTCCGAAAAGCCATCTTTCCGCGGTCGTAACCCGCGGACGACACCCTCGAGTCCGAATCCCGTCCGCGTCCGGGGCGAACGAAAACCGGCGGGTTTTACGCCCGCCAGCGAGTCACCACAGACATGAGCAACGACGAGTTTCCGACGGACCGGCCCGCGGTCGTGACCTGTGGATTGCCCTACGCCAACGGCGACCTCCACATCGGTCACCTCCGTGGATATATCGGTGCGGACACGTTCAACCGAGCTTTGGGGACCCTCGGCCAGCAGTCGGCCTACGTCTGTGGGTCGGACATGCACGGCACCCCCGTGGCCGTCAACGCCGAGAAAGAGGGTATCGACCCCGAGGAGTTCGCCCTGCGCTGGCACGAACAGTACGAGGAGACGTTTCCACAGTTTTCCGTCGACTTCGACAACTACGGACACACCCACGACGGGACGAACACCGAGACGACCCAGGAGATCGTCCGCACGTTAGAGGAGGAAGGCCACATCTACGAAAAGGAGATCCAGGTCGCCTACGACCCCGACGCCGACCAGTACCTCCCCGACCGCTACGTCGAGGGGACCTGTCCGTACTGTGGCGAGCGCGCCCGTGGCGACGAGTGTGACGAGGGCTGTCAGCGCCACCTCGAGCCCGGCGAGGTCGAAGACCCCCACAGTTCGATCACCGGCAACGTCGCCGAGTATCGCGAGCGCGCACACAAGTTCTTCCGCGTCTCCGAGTTCGAGGCGTTCCTCACCGACTTCCTCGACGACCTCGAGGGCACCTCCAACGCCCGCAACCAGCCCCGTCAGTGGATCGAGGAGGGGCTACAGGACTGGTGTATCACACGTGACATGGACTGGGGGATCGACTACCCTGGCGAAGCCGCCGACGACCTCGTCCTCTACGTCTGGGTCGACGCCCCGATCGAGTACATCTCCTCGAGCAAACAGTACACCGACCGCGTCGGGAAAGGCGAGTACGACTGGGAAGACGTCTGGCGCGACGACGGTGAGATCGTCCACGTCATCGGCCGGGACATCATCCAACACCACACGATCTTCTGGCCGGCGATGCTCGAGGGTGCAGGCTACAATACCCCGCGGGCGGTCGCCGCGACGGGTTTTATTACGATCAACGGGAAGGGGCTCTCGACGAGTCGGAACCGAGCGATCTGGGCTCGTGAGTACTTAGCGGAGGGCTTTCACCCCGATCTCCTGCGATACTACCTGATGACCACCGGCGGCCTCCAGCAGGACGTCGACTTCTCCTGGGACGCCTTCCAGGAGAAGGTAAACGGCGAACTCGTGGGCACGGTCGGGAACTTCCTCTATCGGAGTCTACTCTTTGCCTACCGCAACTACGAGGGAACGCCCGAGGCGGAGGTCTCGGCGGAGGTCGAAGCCCGCATCCACGACGCAATCGAGGAGTTCCGCGAGAGCGTCAACGACTACTCGCCGCGTGGCGTCGGGGGGGCGATGACCCGACTCGCCCAGTTTGGCAACGAATACATCCAGCGCAACGAGCCCTGGAAGCTCACCGACGAGAAGAGCGAGGCCCAACGGGACTCCGAAAAGCCGAGCGGCGACGAGCCGCGAGGCCCAGAGCAGGCAGCCCAGGTAATTCGCGACTGCGTCCAGATCGCAAAAGCCGTCGGCGTCTTACTCGAGCCCATCGCTCCGGGCAAAGCCCAGGCGCTGTGGGAGCAACTCGGCGAAGACGGAGACGTCGCCGACGCCCGCCTCGAGGCCGCCCTTGAGGCCCCACCGCGGAACTTCGAGGAACCCGGTGAACTCTTCGAGAAGATCGAGGACGACCGCGTCGCGGAACTCGAGACGAAACTCGAGGCGAAGATCGAAGCCGCGGCCGGCGATGAGGAAACCGAAAGCGACGAGGCCGACGAGGCTGAATCCGATGATATGACCGACACCGACGACCTCGAGCCACTACTCGAGGATCGCATCAGTTTCGACGAGTTCCAGGAGTTAGACATCCGCGTCGGACGGATCGAGAGAGCCGAGGGCATCGAGGGTGCAGACGAGTTAGCGCGTCTGGAAGTCGATATCGGCCTCGAGACCCGGCAGGTCGTCGCCGGCATCAAGCAACTGCACGACCTCGAGGAATTGCCGGGAACCAAAGTCGTCCTGCTGGCGAACATGGAGCCCGCAGAGCTGTTCGGCGTCGAGAGCAACGGAATGGTCCTCGCCGCGGGCGAGCAAGCGGACCTGCTGACGACTCACGGAGACGCCGACCCCGGCGAGAAAGTCCGATAACGGTTCGCTTCGCTCGCCGTTCTAGCAGTCGGTCGACGCCGACTCCGTCGACGTCCCGACTCCCGAACCGTCTTCAGACGGGGAGTCACCCGAAGTTCTCGATCAGCGCCTCGTCGGGATCGCCGCCGGCCGCTTCGATCGCGTCCGTGACCGCGTGGACGAACTCCTCGAAGCCGAAGGCGTAGACCTGGCCGTCCTCGAGGGCCATACCGACCGCGTCGGCGAGTCCGTCCTCGTCATCGTCGTCGACGATCGTCACGTCCGCGCCCGAGGAGCCGAGCGCCTCGAGGCGCTCGCGGTGTGCTGGCTCGTCGTCTTGGTAGATCACCGTGGCCTCGTGGTCGGCCTCGCGGGCAGCCTCGGCGATGGCGACCGCGGGGCCGATCCCGGGCCCGCCGGCGACCGCGACGACGTCACCGTCGGCCTCGTAGGCGATCGCACCGAAGGGGCCGTCCATGGGGACGGTGTCACCGGGGTCACGATCGGCGAGCCACGGGGAGAGGTCCCCCTCGGGGTCGACGCCGACGGTGATCTCGAAGGTCTCACCGACCGAGGGCGAAGAGAGCGTATAGAAGCGTTTGACCTCCTCACCGTCGAACTCGACTGTGAGGGCGACGAACTGTCCGGGGTCGGCGTCGAACGCCGGGGGGGTCTCGAACTCGAGGGCGACGGTATCCGGACCGACGTCTTCGACCGACTGGACGGTAGCGGTGTGATCCATACCGACGAGTTTGCCCGGCACGCAAAAAGCCGTTGCTCTCGAGGCTGAAAATCCCGGGATATAGATCATGATTTTTTGAGTACGTCGATTGTAAATATCGGCCGATAAGCGGGGTTTAGGCGGGTTTTCAGAAGCCTTTTCATTTGTGGCGGGCAAGTTCGCCATGATATGGCTGAGGACCTCAACTGGGCAATCGGAGGCGAGGCCGGCGACGGTATCGACTCCACGGGCAAAATCTTCGCCCAGGCACTGTCACGGGCCGGACGACACGTATTCACGTCGAAAGACTTCGCGTCACGGATCCGTGGTGGGTACACCGCTTACAAGATTCGGACGTCCGTCGACGAGGTACAGAGCGTCGTCGACCGACTCGACATCCTGGTGGCGTTGACCCAGCGAACTATCGACGAGAACACCGACGAACTCCACGACGGCAGTGCGATCATCTACGACGGCGAACGCTCCTGGGACGCCGACGTTCCGGAGTACGTGACCGGCGTCGACGTTCCCCTCAAGTCCCTCGCGGAGGACGCAGGTGGGGCGATCATGCGAAACATCGTCGCACTCGGTGCCGCGTGTGCGATCACCGGTTTCGACGTCGAGTACCTCGATGAGGCACTCGAGAAACGCTTCGGCGGCAAAGGCTCGAAGATCGTCGAGAACAACAAAGAGGCGGCGCGTCTCGGCGAGAAGTACGTCGAGGACAACTACGACCTCGGACTCGGGTACGACCTCGAGACGACGGACAACGATTACGTTCTGCTCAACGGCAACGAGGCGCTTGGCATGGGCGCGCTCGTCGCTGGCTGTCGGTTCTACGCCGGTTACCCGATCACGCCCGCGACGTCGATCATGGAGTATCTGACCGGGCGCATCGAAGAGTACGGCGGCCACGTCGTCCAGGCCGAAGACGAGCTCTCGGCGATCAACATGGCCCTCGGCAGTGCCCGTGCGGGCGCCCGGGCGATGACCGCGACCTCGGGTGCCGGGATCGATCTGATGACCGAAACGTTCGGTCTGGTCGCGGCCAGCGAGACGCCGCTGGTCATCACCGACGTCATGCGCTCGGGCCCCTCGACGGGGATGCCGACCAAACAGGAACAGGGCGACCTCAACATGGCCCTCTACGGCGGCCACGGCGAAGTTCCGCGGTTCGTCGTCGCACCGACCTCGATCGACGAGTGTTTCTGGAAGACCATCGAGGCCTTCAATCTCGCAGAGAAGTACCAGACCCCCGTCTTCCTCGTTTCGGATCTGGCAATGTCGGTCACCGAGCAGACGTTCCCCCCGGAGACGTTCGACATGGACGCCGTCGAGGTGGACCGTGGGAAACTCGTCGACGAGGGCGACGTCGAGGAGTGGCTCGACGACCAGGGCCGGTTCCGGGCGCACGCCGACACGGAAGACGGCGTCAGCCCGCGTGCGATCCCCGGGATAGCCGACGGTGCACACATGTCTACCGGCCTGGAACACGACGAAATCGGTCGTCGTACCGAGGACACGGAGGTCCGTGTCCAGCAGGTCGACAAACGAAACCGCAAGGTAGAGACCGCACGTGAGCGCGAGGAGTTCGACTACCGGGAGTTCGGTGACGCGGATGCCGACGCGCTCGTCGTCTCGTGGGGTTCAAACGAGGGCGCACTGATCGAAGCCCTCGACTCCCTCGAGAAAGAGGGTGTCGACCTCCGCGTCCTATCGGTCCCCTACATCCACCCGCGCCCGGACCTCACAGCGGAGTTCGAAGCGGCCGAGGACGTCATCGTCGTCGAGTGTAACGCCAACGGCCAGTTCGCGGACTTGCTCGAACACGACACGCTTACCCGTGTCAAACGCATAAACAAGTACACCGGTGTTCGCTTCAACGCGGACGAACTCGCCGAAGAGATCAAAGCGAAACTCACCGAGGAGGTTCCAGCATGAGCTCAGACGTACGATTCACCGACTTCAAGTCCGACAAACAGCCCACGTGGTGTCCCGGCTGTGGGGACTTCGGCACGATGAACGGCATGATGAAAGCACTCGCCGAGACCGGCAACGACCCGGACAACACGTTCGTCGTCGCTGGCATCGGCTGTTCCGGCAAAATCGGGACCTACATGCACAGCTACGCACTCCACGGGGTCCACGGCCGGGCACTACCCGTCGGCACCGGGGTCAAACTCTCCCGGCCCGACATCGAGGTAATGGTCGCCGGCGGCGACGGCGACGGCTTCTCGATCGGTGCCGGCCACTTCGTCCACGCCGTCCGCCGGAACGTCGATATGACCTACATCGTCATGGACAACCGCATCTACGGGCTGACGAAGGGGCAGGCCTCCCCGACCTCCCGCTCGGACTTCGAAACCTCGACGACGCCCGAGGGGCCAAAACAGCCCCCGGTCAACCCCCACGCGCTCGCGCTCGCCTCGGGGGCGACGTTCATCGCCCAGTCGTTTAGCTCCGACGCCCTCCGCCACCAGGAGATCATCCAGGAGGCGATCGAACACGACGGCTTTGGCTTCGTCAACGTCTACTCGCCGTGTGTCACCTTCAACGACGTCGACACCTACGACTACTTCCGTGACAGCTTAGTCGACCTGAAAGAGGACGGCCACGATCCGACCGACTACGAGGCGGCGAAAACGGTCATCCTCGACGCCGATAAGGAATACCAGGGCGTCATCTATCAGGACGAGAACTCCGTCCCTTACCGTGACCAACACGGTCTCACCGAGGACATGTCCGACATTCCCGCGGGCGCACCGGAAGACGCGATGGACCTCGTCCGCGAGTTCTACTAGTCTTTCCTTGAGACCGTCTTTCGGACGGATCGTCGGGAACTGGAGACACCCCGATACGAGAGACTGTAATATACAGCACAACTCTCAGGCGGTATCGCCCGAACCGTCCACGTGCAGGGAACGTGGCGTTCCGGGTGTACCTGCATGGGGGCGAGCCACCCGGGACGATGGGGTCGTGGTGGAGTCACGCGATGGTCGAGCCGACCATCTCGATTTTGATGAGTACGGGAGAACTCGGGGAGCTACGCGTTCCCGCAACTGGAGACGAGAGACTGGACGAGCGTCGACTCGACGGCGTTGAGCCGCTGGGAGACTGCGGACTTGGAGATACCCAAGCGGTCCGCCAGCTCCTGAAGGTCCGCGTCCCGCGGACGGTCGTAGTAGCCGAGTTCGACCGCGAGTTCGACGGCCTCGCGCTGTTTGTCGGTAATCTCCGTCGTATCGAGTTCCATCGTCTCGCTTCGGTTCACCCGTGAGATCCGGCGGACGTCGACGGTCGCGCCGGTCTCTCCGAGCGCCGACACGATCTCACCGAGGAGCGTCCGGTCGAGAACGGAGATGGCGATCCGGAGCGAGCCGTCCTGGACGCCCTCGAGGTCGTAGACACACTCGAACTGGCTGAGCGTCGCACAGACACACGAGGAGTCGACGGTCGTCGAGAGGTACTCGGTCCGTGGCGTCGTTCCGTCGACGACCATCACTTCGTTCTGACAGGTCTGCTCCTCGGTAGCCGACGTGAGCGTCTGGGTGATCGAGGACGCGTCGGGAGTCCGATTCACGACGGGACAGGAGACGTCCGCTGGCGGTTCGATCTCGAGGACGACACGCAGCGGGGTCGGTTCATCGGAAATGTCCGGTGATTCGATCGATTCGGCGGCCATACCAGTGAATCGTCGCCCGCTTGCATATAAATGCGGGCGGATTCTCCGAATCTGGGAACGTCAGTCCCGGGATCCGGAACCGGTTTATAGAAAGTACGAGGCTCAATCGTCGGTTTACTCACTCGAGTGGGTGTTCGACCGACCCGAGCAGTTCGCGGACGTTGTCGCGTTCGTCGGGGAACAGCTGTGGATAGCCACCGAGGAAGATGAGATAGTCGTCCCCGTTGTCAAAGGCCGTGACGAGCAGTTCGACGTCGAGTTCCTCGCCGTCGAAGTCGGCACTTCCCTCGAAGACGTCGATCGTCCGCTGGTCCCCCAGAACCTCCGTTTCGGAGCTGACCGCCTCGACGCGCTCTAGGCCGCCGACGTCGCCGTACCCACCCTCGAGTTCGCCACCGAGTTCCCCGAGGAGTTCCTCGCTGTCCATCTCCATCAGCGGGTTGAAACTCGCGCCGAGGATTTCGATTTTCGGCATCGACACGGCACCGAAGAGCGCGCCGTCCTCGTCGATCGTCTGGACGTCGACGGCTTTGGTGTACGTCGAGACCCAAAACCCCGCCCGGACCTCCCGGGTGACGCCGACGTCGACTTCCTCCTCGATTACGTTCTCGTCTACCTCGTCTTCGGTGTAGCCGGTTTCCTCGAGGGCCTCGTCGGTGGGCGCGACGCGGGAGGCGTCGAACTCGAGGGGGGCGTTCCCGAGCGCGAAGTCGACACAGCCCGCGGTAAGGGCGAGTGCGCCAGTGCCGGCGGCGGCGAGAACGGAGCGTCTCGATCTCATTACCACCCCTCAGAGCCGGTGTGGGCATATTCTTTCCGGTCGAACAGTTACGGTCAGAACACTGTCACTGTCACCGACCGTCGACCGACTCATCAAGAGTTATCGGGGTCGCGGTCGGCGTTCAAGCTATGACGGAGTTCGCAGACAGGGTCGAACAGGTGTCGATCAGCGGTATTCGAAAAGTGTTCGAGGCCGCAGGCGAGGACGCGATCAACCTCGGTATCGGTCAGCCGGACTTCCCGACGCCGGCCCACGCCAGACGGGCGGCGATCGAGGCGATCGAGGCCGGAGATACCGACGCCTACACCTCGAACAAGGGAACGATGGGGGTCAGGGAGGCGATCAGCGCGAAGTACGACCGGGATTACGGCCTCGAGGTCGACCCCGAGGACGTCGTCGCCACCGCCGGCGGCAGCGAGGCGCTTCATCTCGTCTTAGAGGCCCACGTCGATCCGGGTGAGGAGGTGATCTTCCCGGATCCCGGCTTCGTCTCCTACGACGCGTTGACCCGGATCGCAAGCGGGACGCCGAAGCCGATCCCCCTCCGTGAGGACCTCACGATGGATCCGGCGGCCGTCGAGGAGGCGATCACCGACGACACCGCCGTCTTCGTCGTCAACAGCCCCGCGAACCCGACGGGTGCCGTCCAGAGCGAGGACGACATGCGCGAGTTCGCCCGCATCGCCGACGAACACGACGTGCTCTGTCTCTCCGACGAGGTCTACGAGCACATCGTCTTCGAAGGGACCCACCGCTCGCCACTCGAGTTCGCCGAGACCGACAACGTCGTCGTCGTCAGCGCCTGCTCGAAGACCTACTCGATGACCGGCTGGCGACTCGGCTGGGTGACCGGGTCGAACCGTCGCATCGAACGCATGCTCCGGGTCCACCAGTACGCCCAGGCGTGTGCGAGCGCGCCCGCCCAGTACGCCGCGGAAGCCGCCCTCACGGGTCCACACGAGCCCGTCGAGGAGATGGTCGAGGCGTTCGAAGAGCGTCGGGACATCGTTCTCGACGGCCTCGAGGACGCCGGCCTCGAGGTCCCAACCCCGAAGGGGGCGTTCTACGCGATGCCGAAGGTCCCCGAGGGCTGGTGTGCGGAAGTCCTCGATCGCGGCGTCGTCGTCGTCCCCGGCGACGCCTTCGGCGAGAACGGCGCGGGCTCCGCCCGCCTCTCGTATGCGACCGGGACCGAAGAGCTGAAACGAGCCCTCGAGATCATCGCCGAGGCGACTCGAGTGACACGCGAGTAGCCGACCGTGACCGACGATACACGCGAGCCGCCGACGGTCGTCGTCGTCGACGCGAAGACCCCGGGGAACGTCGGGACAATCGCTCGAGCGATGAAGAACTTCGGCTTCTCGGAGCTCCTGCTCGTCGATCCCCCGGAACTGGACCCCGACGGGGAGGCCTACGGCTTCGCCGGCCAGGCGCGAGCAGACGTCCTCCCGAGCGCCCGAGAAGTCAGCTTCGATCACGTCCTCGAGACCTACCACACGGTCGGCTGTACCGCCGTCACGAACGAGGACGACCGCAACCACGTCCGTTTTCCGTACTCGACGCCGGCCGATCTGGCCGAACGCTTACCCACCGTCGAGGGTCCCACCGCGCTCGTCTTCGGCCGCGAACGCGTCGGGCTCACGAACGAGGAACTCGCTCGGATCGACGAGATCTGTTCGATCCCGGCGAACGCCGACTACCCCGTCCTCAACCTCGGCCAGGCCGCGACCGTTACCCTCTATGAACTCCGCGATCTCGCCCTCGAGGACACCCAGCTCCCCGACGTCGAGCGCGTGCGGGCCCCCGAACCCGCCCTCGAGCGACTCTATGACAACTGGGAGGGGCTGCTCGAGGAACTCAACCACCCCGAAGGGAAACGCGAGAAGACGATGCGGATGATCCGCCGGGTGTACGGGCGGGCGGACCCGACCGAACGGGAGGTGAACACCTTCCTCGGATTGCTCCGGCGGGCGACCGAACGGCCGGACCGTCGCGAATAGTTACAGCCCCCTATCCTGAGAAACGTACCGAAACAGCTAATCGGCCTCCCCGTGGCAGTAGTCCACGCATGGTCGAAATCGAGAAGCCGGAACTCGAGGGCGAGAAAGTGCGTTATGGCGGCGACACGTGGGAACTCACCGGACAGCTAGACGTGAAACGAAACGGCGAGGCCATCGACGCCGAAGCCAGGAAAACAGATCGCGTCAGGGGCGATACGGGGACGTTCTCGTTCGACCTCCAGGATCCGCCGGCCTCGATCAACCCCGGCAATCCCGGAAACTTCACCGCCGAACTCGAGTCGGGTGACGGCGACCAACACCTCGTGGCGAGTCGCGATCACACGACGAACCGATACACACTGAAGAACCTGCGGTACTAGCAGTGCTTCCGAAGTACAGCCAGTGATCACATCTCGACGGTCACGTCGACGCCGTGTTCCTCGTAGGTGTTGAGACAGTAGCCACCCATCTCGTAGGGGAAGGTGTCGTCTTCGACCGTGATCTGGCCGTCCTCGATGTCGGAGACGGTCCGTGGCTGAGAGCGGTCGAGTTCGTCGGTCGCCCGTGAGTAGAGGGTGTACTCGCCTTCCTCGTCGGGGTCCCACATGTAGCGGAACTGTCGCCAGGCGTAGGGGCCGTTGTCCTCGCCGAAGAACTCAGCGTTCTCCCAGGTCTCGCCGCCGTCGGCGGAGACTTCCACCTCGGTGACCTCGTCGTCGCCGGCCCAGGCGACGCCGAGAACCTCGATCATACCGTCTTCGTCCCGTGGTTCGACCGTGTCGTCCTCGCCGGGGTAGCCGATCAGCGATTTGACGTTCTGGTCGTAGATGTAGGGTGGGACTTCCATCTCCCCACGGTCTTCCATGTCCATCTGTTCGCGGGTGTCGAACTCCTCGATGGTCTCGACGCGGATCGACTCTTGACCCTCCGCGAGGATACGGTAGGCGTTCTGTTGCCAGTGGAGGTAGTCCTCGTAGTCGTCGGTCTCGTAATCCTCGTGGAACAGCTCCTCGTCGTCACCCATCATCATCCGCTCCATCACCTCGATCTCGGCGACCCACTTGACGTTGTTGTTGCCGAACCACCCGGGGACGACGAGACGGACGGGGTGGCCGTGTTCGGCGGTCATCTCCTCGCCGTTCATCTCGTAGGCGAGAATACAGTCTTCCATCACCTTCCCCATCGGGATCGACCGGGCGAACACGTCCTCGCCCTCGGGGTGGTCGTCTCCGGCGAACATCACCCACATGCCGTCGCTCGTGTCGGCACCGTACTCCTCTAGGACCTCGCTCATCGGCGCACCCGTCCACTCGGCGTTCCCGACCGCACCGAAGCGCCAGGGGTTGCCGGCGATTTCCGGATCGAAATAGGACCGGCCGTTGCCCGAACACTGCATGACGTGAGTGACGGTCTCCGTCGAGTACTCCTCGCGGAGTTCCGCCATCGTGATGTCGACTTCCTCCTCGACCGTCCCGCCGAGTGAGATCTCCCAGTCGTCCTCTTCGATCTGCGGTGCGAGGTAGTGGTTTCGGATGTAGTGTTCTTCCGATGGCGTGATGTACTCGGTGTACGTCTCCCGGAACTCCGCCTCGGCGTTCTCCGGATCCGCCGAGTGGATCAACAAGCCGGGGAACTTCTCCTCCAGGTACTCCCTGTCTCCGGGCCCCGGTTCGTCATCGTCGACGTCGGTGTCGTCGTCATCGTCGTGGTCGTCATCGTCGTCGCCGGGCTCGTCGCCCGTACACCCGGCGAGGGCGACGCCTGCGGCCGTTCCGGTTGCCAGCATGAACCGCCGACGATCGAGGAACCGTCGCCGCCGGTCGTCGTGAGTCGTTTCCTGTTCGTCTCGGTTCCGATCCGCGTTGTGTTTCGTTGACATGGTCTTATTCTTCGACGGTTACAGTTCCAGTCATCTGTGGGATGTGTGGTGAGCAAACGTACACGTACTCGCCGGGAACGTCGAACGCGTGTTCGTACTCGGTCCCCTCCTCGTTTACCGCCATGTGGTCGTCACCGTCGTAGGAGGCGAACGGCTCCGCGTCCTCCGGGTTTTCGGGGTCTCCCGGCGCGTCCGGATGGGACGTGACGTTGTGTCCGGGGCTGTCGAAGTACCAGACGACAGTGTCACCGACACTGATCGTGATCTCTTCGGGATCGAACACCCAGTCTCCATCCGGTCCGACGATCACCTCGTGTTCGTCCGGTTCGTCGTCGGCATCGTCCGAACCCTCGCTGTCCGTGTCATCTAGATCGTCGCCATCCGTGTCATCTGAACCCTCGCCCAGACAACCCGCGAGTGAAATCCCACTGATGGCTCCAACGCATTTCAGGTACGTTCGACGACGGGTGGTCTTTGTAGCCATCTACCCCACACATGCTACTTGTTATCAAAGTACTCCGCGTGACGGCAACACCGCCCGATTGATAACCATCTATGATTTGGAATTCGGGGTGAGAAACTATCAGTAGTTAATTTTTGTGGGAAACGTATCGTACACCTTTTACGGTAATTATTGCCAAAAAGGACCGTCCGTCTCCACTCCAGCGGCGGTCACTGGCCGCCCCCCTCGAGTGGGGACGCGAGAACACGGGGCAGATCACGTCTCGAACGCCATCCGGGTTCAAACGAGTCGGGAAAGAACGGCGCCGACTTCCCACCGCCCGCCGCCTCCACCGACCGTTTCGCCCGAAACAACGGTCTTTTCCGCCGTTCGCCCCTACAGCGGCCAATGACAGACGGGGACCCGGCCGCGTTTACCCACCTCGGGGAACCGGTTCGCACGGCCCTCTCCGAACGCGGGTTCTCGACGCCGACACCACCACAGCGTCTTGCCATCCCGCCGCTGGCCGCCGGGAAGAACGCACTCGTGATCGCACCCACGGGCAGCGGCAAGACCGAGACGGCCATGTTGCCCGTCTTCGATGGAATCCTCGAGGACGGGCCACCCGAGGGCTTTTCGGCCCTCTACGTCACCCCGTTGCGCGCGCTCAACCGGGACATGCTCGAGCGTCTGGAGTGGTGGGGGGAGACCGTGGGCCTCGAGGTCGACGTCCGTCACGGCGATACGACCCGGTACCAGCGAAGCAAACAGGCGGAGGACCCGCCGGACGTCCTCATCACGACCCCAGAGACCCTCCAGGCGATGCTCACCGGGGATCGTCTCCGGGAGGGGCTCGCCGACGTCTCCCACGTCGTAATCGACGAGGTTCACGAACTCGCCGCCTCGAAACGGGGGGCACAACTCGCCGTCGGCCTCGAGCGCCTGCGCGATCTCGCCGGCCCCTTCCAGCGGATCGGCCTCTCGGCGACCGTCGGCGACCCGGGCGAGGTGGCGAACTTCCTCACGGGTGGTCGCCCCTGTGAAATCCGCGAGATCGACGTCGGGAGCAACGTCTCGGTGACGGTTCGTAAACCGGAAGTTACCGAGGAGGACGAACGTCTCGCCGGAAAACTCATGACCGACCCCGAGACGGCGAGTCACGTTCGACTGATACGGGACCTCGTTTCCGAGTACGAATCGACGCTGATCTTCGTCAACACCCGCCAGACTGCCGAGGCGCTCGGTTCTCGGTTCCGGGAACTCGAGGCACCCATCGGCGTCCACCACGGCAGCCTCTCGAAGGAAGCCCGAATCGACGTCGAGGATCGGTTCAAGGCCGGCGACCTCGAGGCGCTCCTGTGTACCTCCTCGCTGGAACTCGGCATCGACGTCGGCTCGATCGATCACGTGATCCAGTACCAGAGCCCCCGGGAGGTCTCCCGGCTGCTCCAGCGCATCGGCCGGGCTGGCCACCGACTGGACGAACGTTCGAAGGGGACGATCGTCACCACCCGACCCGACGATACCCTCGAGGCGCTGGCCATCGCCCGGCGGGCTCGAGCGGGCGAGGTCGAACCCGCCGACATCCACGAGGGGAGTCTCGACGTGGTGGCAAACCAGATCCCGGGGATCGTCCGGAGCAGCGGCGAGACGGGGGTCGAGACCGCCTACGGGATCGTCTGCCGGGCGTACCCCTTCAGGGACCTCCCGGAAGCGGACTTCCGTGAGGTGCTCTCGGAACTGCACCGAAACCGGATCGTCTGGCACGACGAGGGCGAAGGCCGGATCGAGACGAGTGGGGGGACCTGGCAGTACGTCTACGCGAACCTCTCGATGATCCCCGACGAGGAGACCTACGAGGTCAAAGACATCGCCTCGGGGTCGACGATCGGCAGTTTAGACGAGCGCTTCGTCGTCAACTTCGCGACCCCCGGCGAGATCTTCGTCCAGCGTGGGGAGATGTGGCGCATCGCCGAGGTCGACGACGAGGAGGCGATCGTCCGCGTGAGCCCGATCGAGGACCCCACTGGCGAAGTTCCCTCCTGGATCGGCCAGGAAATTCCCGTCCCCTGTGCGGTCGCAGAGGAGGTGGGGGAGATCCGCGGCGTCGCCGGGGCCCAACTCGAGGCCGGCGCGGACGCGTTCGCCGTCGCCCGGGAACTCTCCGGGCGCTACCCCGCCGAGGCGGACACCCTCGAGTCCGCTCTCGAGGAACTCGAGGACCACGTCGACGGCGGCGCTCCAGTGCCAACCGACGACCGGATCGTGATCGAACAGCGCGGGCGAACGGTGGTCGTCAACGCGGCCTTCGGCCACGAAGTCAACGAAACCCTCGGACGCGTGCTCTCGGCGCTGCTCGGACAGCGAACTGGCTCCTCGGTCGGCCTCGAGGTCGACCCCTACCGGATCGAACTCGAGGTTCCCGGGTCGATCTCACGCGGGGACGTCGAGGAGACCCTCACGACGACCGACCCAGCCCACGTCGAGGCCATCGTCGAACTCGGGCTCAAGCGCTCTGACGCACTCGCCTTCCGGCTCTCGCAGGTCTCGGCGAAGTTCGGCGCGCTCAAACGCTGGCAGGGGTCGGGCCGGATGTCCAACGAGCGCCTGCTCTCCGCTCTCGAGGACACCCCGATGTACGAGGAGTCGGTCAGGGAAATCTTCCACGAGGACCTAGACGTCGAGGGGGCGAGTCGGGTTCTCGAGGCGATCCAGGGGGACGACCTCGAGGTCGTCTCCGTCCGTGGGCGAACGCCGGTCGGCCTGGGTGGGCGCTCGTCGGGTCGGGAGCTCCTGGCTCCCGAAAACGCCGACGCGAGCGTCATCGAGACGGTCCGCGAGCGGATCAGAAACGACCGGATCGTCCTCTGTTGTACCCACTGTAAGGAGTGGAACTCGAAGACGAAGGTCCGCCGAGTGAGAGACCGGCCGGAGTGTCCCGAGTGTGGCTCGACGCGGATCGCCGCGCTCAACCCCTGGGACGAGGAGGCGATCGAGGCGGTGCGGGCGAGTGAGAGAGACGACGAACAGGAACGCCTGACCGAACGGGCCTACCGGAGCGCGAGCCTGGTCCAGAGCCACGGCAAACGCGCCGTGGTCGCGATGGCCGCCCGCGGCGTCGGACCGCACAACGCCGCCCGGATCATCAACCGCCATCGGGAGGACGAGGCGGACTTCTACCGGGATATCTTGACCCAGGAACGTGAGTACGCGAGGACGCAGGCGTTCTGGTGAGCTCCCGTCCGGGCTGGTTCAAACGTCGAATAATACGATTCTGAAGGGTGGAAAGAAAAGGTAAAACGCAGCGAGTGACAACACCCACTATGGGACCGTACGACGCCGAATTCAGACGGCGGTGGTTCGTAGTCGGCTCTTTGACCGTCGGAACCGCGTTGCTCGCGGGCTGTCTCGAGGACACCACGGATGAGAAGCCGGCGGAGGAAACCGACGACGGGACGGACCGAGAACCGACGGTCCCGGTCGGCGACCGGGGGTTAGACGAGATCCACCCGATCACCCTCCGCGAACCGGAGACCGGGGAAATGATCGCGGAGCTGCACGGACTCGACGGCCACTGGCATTTCACCCCCTGGAACGTTCCACTCGAGGAACCCGTCTCGGCGGAACTGACGGTCCTCGACACGGAGACGGAGCCGGTCGCGCTCGGAGAAAGCGAACCGTACCGACTCGACGCGACCGTCCCCGAAGGAGACGGCCCGGCACGACTCGAGGTCGACGTCAGCGACGACGTCGTCGACGTCCGTGGGGAGGCCACTGGCCAGACGACGGTCGTCTTCGAACTGGTGTCCGACGACGAGGTGTTGTACACGACCCCACCGCTCGAGGTGGCCGTGGACGAGTGACGGCTAGAAACTCGATTTGAGCCGTTCGAAAAAGCCCTCGTTGACCTCGATGTCCTCGCCGCCGGCCTCGGCGAAGGCTTCGAGGGCTTCCCGCTGTTCTTTGTTCAGGCTCTCGGGTGTGACGACCTGGACTTTGACGTGGAGGTCACCCTGTCCTCGACGGCGCAGACGGGGCATCCCCTCGCCCTCGAGGCGGAACGTCTCGCCACTCTGGGTTCCAGCGGGGATCTCGAGGTCGACGCTGCCCTCGAGGGTCGGGATCTCGACGGTGTCGCCGAAGGTCGCCTGTGGGAAAGAGATTGGCAGGCGGTATCGGAGGTCGTCGCCCTCGCGTTCGAACTCCTCGTGGTCGCGGACGGTGACGTCGATCAGCAAGTCGCCGTGAGGGCCGCCGTTGGGACTCGGGGCACCTTCCCCTTCCATCCGGAGTGTCTGGCCGTCGCTGATCCCGGCGGGAATCTCGACCGAGAGGGTCGCCTCCTCACGGACGTACCCCTCTCCGTGACAGTCACTACAGGTTTCCGAGTACAGCGTCCCCTCACCCTCACAGCGTGGACACGTCGTCGTCTGTTGAACCCGGCCGAGTGGGGTCTGTTGAACCTGGGTGACCTGGCCACGGCCCTGACACTCCGGACAGGTCTCGGCGTCTGCCTCCGGCGGGTGGCCCTCGCCGTCACAGGTTGCACAGGTCTCCGGTCGCTCGACGGTGAACTGCTTTTCTGCGCCCTCGAAGGCCTCTTCCAGGTCGATCTCGAGTTCGGTCCGCAGGTCACGACCCTTTCGCGGACGGTTCCGGCCACGGCCCCCGCCGAAGAACTGCTCGAAGATGTCGCCGATGCCGCCACCGCCCATCCCGCCACCGCCCATGCCGCCGAAGGGGCCACCGCCCATCCCACCGGCCTCGCCGGCGTCGAAGCCGTGCTTTTCGGCCTGTTCGTAGCGGTCGTGGCCCATCCGGTCGTAGGCCTGCCGTTTCTCCTCGTCGGTCAGGACCTTCTTTGCCTTCTGGATCTTCTTGAACTTCTCCTCTGCGTCGGGATCGTCGCTTACGTCCGGGTGGTATTCCGTCGCCTTCTCCCGGTACGCCTGTTTGATCTCCTCGGCGGAGGCGTCCTGGCTCACACCGAGTACGTCGTAGAAGTCCTCGCTCATTCGTT
>LKNC01000013.1 GCA_001564255.1 Natrialbaceae archaeon Tc-Br11_E2g1 | reverse complement strand
GGCGTGTACTCGACCGGCTACCGCGGTCGGCTGTGGACGATGCGCCAGTACGCCGGCTTCTCGACCCCCGAGGACACGAACGAACGCTTTCACTACCTGCTCGACCAGGGCCAGACGGGACTGTCGATGGCGTTTGACCTGCCGACGCAGATGGGCCACGATTCCGACGCCCCGATGTCCGCCGGCGAGGTCGGCAAGGCCGGGGTCGCGATCGATTCGCTCGACGACATGGAGACCGTCTTCGACAGCATCCCCCTCGATGAGGTCTCGACGTCGATGACGATCAACGCGCCCGCGTCGGTGTTGCTCGCCCTCTACATCGCCGTCGGTGACCGCCAAGGCGTCGACCGCGAGGAGCTTCGCGGGACGATTCAAAACGACCTGCTCAAGGAGTACGCCGCGCGCAACACCTACATCTATCCCCCGGAGCCCTCGATGCGGATCATCACGGACATCTTCGAGTTCTGTGCCGAAGAGACCCCGAATTTCAACACGATCTCGATCTCCGGGTATCACATCCGCGAGGCCGGCGCGACGGCCGCCCAGGAACTGGCCTTTACCCTCGGGAACGGGATCGAGTACGTCGAGGCTGCCATCGACGCCGGCCTGGACGTCGACGACTTTGCCCCCCAGCTCTCCTTTTTCTTCAACGGACACAACAACATCTTCGAGGAGGTCGCGAAGTTCCGTGCCGCCCGTCGGATGTGGCACGACATCATGGAAGAACGCTTCGACGCGGACAACCCCAAGTCCAAACAGCTCAAGTTCCACACCCAGACCGCGGGCTCGATGCTCACCGCCCAGCAGATCGAAAACAACGTCGTCCGTGTGGCCTACCAGGCGCTCGCGGCCGTCCTCGGCGGGACCCAGTCGCTGCACACCAACGGCAAAGACGAGGCACTCGCACTGCCGACCGAACAGTCCGTCCGCACGGCCCTGCGTACCCAACAGATCCTCGCTCACGAAGCCGGCGCGGCCGACACGATCGATCCACTGGCTGGCAGCTACTACGTCGAGAGCCTCACCGACGACGTCGAGCAAGAGGCCTACGGAATCCTCGAGGAGGTCGACGACCGCGGCGGTATGCTCGAGGCCATAGACCAGCAGTGGGTCCAGCGCCGGATCCAGGACACCGCCTTCGAGCGCCAGAGGGAGATCGAGAAGGGAGAGCGCATCATCGTCGGCGTCAACGAGTTCGAGGTCGACGAGGATCCGGAGATGGACGTCGAGGAGGTCACCGAGGAGGACGAACGCCGCCAGATCGACCGCCTCGAGTCGACCCGCGCGGAACGCGACGACGAGGAGGCAAAAGCCAAACTCGAGGCCCTGCGTGCGGCCGCCCGGGGTGAGGAAAACGTCATGCCGTACATCATCGACGCGGTGAAAGCCTACGCCACCGTCGGTGAGGTCTGTAACGTCTTCCGCGAGGAGTTCGGCGAGTACCAGGCCGGAAGCGCGCTGTAGGCTACGGTCCGACCGTCCGGTTCGGCTACCCGTCAGTATTGAATACCCCCGCGAGTGAAGCTGGTGGTGTGCACGACCCGATCGTCACCGCCGGCGAAGCCGAGATTCCCGCACTCGGCTTTGGCACCGCACGCATGACCGGCGAGGAGTGCCAACAGGCCGTCGAGGCCGCCCTCGAGGTCGGCTACCGCCACGTCGACACAGCCCAGCTGTACGACAACGAAGCCGCCGTGGGTGAGGCCCTCGAGGCCGCTGACGTTCCCCGCGAGGAGGTGTTCGTCGTCACCAAAGTCCACTCCTCGGCCCTCGCCTACGACGACGTCCACGAGAGCACCCGGGCGAGCCTCGGCCGCCTCGGCCTCGAGACCGTCGACCTGCTTTTGCTCCACGCGCCATCGTCGAATGTCCCACTCGAGGAGACGATCGGGGCGGTAAACGAGTTGCAACGAGAGGGTGCAGTCGAGCACATCGGCGTCAGCAACTTCTCGATCCCGCAACTCGAGGTGGCGATCGAGTGCTCGGAGACGCCGATCGTCACGAACCAGGTGAAGTATCACCCCTACCACGGCCAGGGCGACCTCCTCGAGTTTTGCATCGACGAGGGGGTCTGCCTGACCGCCTACAGCCCACTGGCGGAAGGTGTCGTGATCGGCGACGAGCGCCTCGAGGCCATCGGCGACAGCCACGACGCCTCGGCCCCGCAGGTGGCCCTGGCGTGGTTGCTCGCACAGCCGTCGGTGGCCGCGATCCCGAAGGCAGCGAGCCGACGGCATATCGAGGAGAACTACGGCGCACTCGAGGTCGAACTCGGCGAGGCGCAACTGCGGGAGGTCTTCGAACTGCGCGGTGGACTGTGGGGATCGCTCTCGAAGCGTCTCGGGCTGTAGTTCCCGAACCCACGTCGAACGCCGCCAGCCGAACCCGATCCGAACGGCAGGGGCAACTGCCCCGGATCGAATCGCTCGGGGCTCCACGATCGTCGTGACCCGGGAAACCGGGGACTCGAGGACGACCCCGCGGCGTCCGCCTCGGTTACCGTGAACTGCCGTCACAGTCGGGAACCCGGAACCCACATATGCGAGACCCGGCAACGAACGGGCATGAACGAGACGCCCGAGGTCGTCGTTCTCCGTCTCGGCCATCGGCCCGGCCGGGACGAACGGATGACGACCCACGTCGGGCTCACCGCCCGGGCACTCGGTGCCGACCGGGTGGTCTTCCCCGACAACGCCACCGGCTCCCTGGAGACCGTTTCCGACATCACCGACCGCTTTGGCGGCCCCTTCGAGGCCGAACTCACCGACTCGCCTCGAGGGGTCGTCAGGAACTGGGCGGGGGAGATCGCCCACCTGACGATGTACGGCCTTCCGGTCCAGGACGTCGAAGGGGAGATCCGCGAGGCCCACCGGGACCAGCCGCTCTTGATCGTCGTCGGAGCCGAGAAAGTGCCTTTCGACGTCTACGAGGAAGCCGACTGGAACGTCGGCGTGACCAACCAACCGCACTCGGAGGTCGCCGGCCTGGCGGTCTTTCTCGACCGACTCTTCGAGGGACGGGAACTCGAGGCCGAGTGGGAGGACGCCGATCGGAACGTGATCCCACAGGGGACCGGGAAACGGGTCGAACCGGTCGATTCCGACGCCGAGTGCGGACACAACCGATAACGACGACGGACTCTCATGGGGTGGCCGGGGCCGTCGCTCAAAAGACTTAATTGCTACATGGCATTAGGGATAGGCAATGGCTTTTGAGGACCTGCTCGAGGATCCGGTAATCCAGAAGTACTTACACGAGCTGGTCGGTCCGAAGGGGATGCCCGTCGCGGCGGCACCGCCGGACGGGGAAGTGACCGACGAGGAGCTCTCGGAGGAACTCGACCTCGAACTCAACGACGTCCGTCGGGCGCTGTTTATTCTCTACGAGAACGACCTGGCCGCCTACCGGCGGCTGCGAGACGAGGATTCGGGCTGGCTGACCTACCTGTGGACGTTCGAGTACGACAACATCCCGGAGAACCTGGAATCGGAGATGTATCGCCTCCACGAGGCCTTAGAGGACCGTCGGGAGTACGAACGCAACCACGAGTTTTACCTCTGTGAGATCTGTTCGATCCGATTCGAGTTCGGCGAGGCGATGGACTTTGGCTTCGAGTGTCCCGAATGTGGGTCGCCACTCGAGTCGATGGACAACAACCGACTCGTCGACGCGATGGACGACCGCCTCGAGGCACTCGAAAACGAGCTCAACCTATAATGGTCGTCCTCGCAACGAAGATCTACGTCGAGGGGGATGCCCGGGACCGAACGCTCGATTCCCTGCGGTCGCTCGTGGGAAACGAGATCGGGGAACTCGAGGTCACCTACGAGGTCGGGGTTCGCCACGACGACTTCCCGTCGGTGACGATCGAGGGGGACGACGCCACCGTCGCCCGTAACGTCATCCGCGAGGAGTTCGGGGAGGTCGTCCCCGACCTCGAGGAGGGTGAAACGTACGTCGGCACCCTAGAGAGCTGGGACGAGGAGGGGTTCGTCCTCGATGCCGGCCAGTCGGTCCGGATTCCGGCCGGGGAGCTCGGTTTGGGTCCCGGCGAGCCGGCCCAGATCCGGGAACGTTTCGGGCTCGTCCAGCACCTGCCCTTGACGTTCGTCTACAGCGAAGACGGGTCGTCCCGATTGGCCGACGAGGAACGGGACCGCCTCTACGAGTGGACCCGCGGGGAAAACGGCCGGTTGAACGTAAACAGCGCGACGCGGGCGGAGGTCCGTGCGACCCTAAATCGGGCGGGACACGCCCGTGACGTCGTGACGATCGAACGGCTCGGCCTGCTCGAACAAAGCGTCATCTGCACCGAGGATACCGATCCACCGGGTCTGCTCGCGAGCGTCGGCGAGTACCTGCCCGCGGAACTGCGGTGTGTCGTCCCCTAGTATGAACCGCCGACTCCTCCTCGCGACCGTCGCCGTCCTCGCGCTCGTCGGGGTAGCGGGGTGTTCTGCGATCTTCGGAGGCATCTCAGACGAGGAGCTAGATCGCGAGCAGGAGTACGCCGACCTCAAAGATCGCGAGGCGGACGTCGTCGTCGACATCGAGGGCGTGAGCCTGATCAGTAGCGGCGAGTTCCGTGGGGTCTACGACCTGGAGGATACCGAAGAGATCGGACTCTATCGGTCGTCGTTCTACCGGGATACCGCACTCGACGTCGAGGCCGTTCGCTACTGGTATCCCAACGGGACGGAGGTCACTGGCTCGGACCTCGAGGTCGACCAGGGGCGTTCGAGTACCGACATCCGGGTCCCGGACGGCAACGGGACGCTCGCCTTTACCGCGAGTGCGGGAAGCCGGACGTTCCAGTTGCCCGCCTACGTCGAGGGCTCCTACGAGGTGACCCTGGATGAGGGGTATCGGACCTCCGGGTTCCTGTTCGGCAACGTCGCGCCGGGTGGGTACGATCGCGAGATCGTAGAGGACCACGAACGCCTGAGCTGGGAGGAAAACGGCGGGACGGTCGCGCTGCGATACTACCTCCCGAGAGACGTCCGGATCTTCTACGGGGCCACCGCCGTCATCCTGTTCGTCGGGGGTCTCGGTGCCGGCTACTACTACCGGCAGATGAAACGTCTTCGGAAGAAACGCGAGGAGATGGGCCTCGACGTCGAGACCGACGACGACGACGACCGCGGCCCACCGCCCGGCCTCCGGTAACCGGGGTCAACGTTTTGGTCGTGGGCGAGAAGGTACGAACGAGAACATGTCTCCCGACCTTCCGGAAAAGGTTCTCGGCATCGACCTCGGAGAGCAAGAGGAGAGCCCCTCGGAGGACGACGAGGAAGAACTGGCACAGTTCGTGGTCACAACGCTCGGCGAACACCGACTCGCCGTCTCCGTCGACGCGGCCAAGAACACGACCGGTGTTCCGTCGGACGTGACTGACGTCCCGCTATCGCCCGAAGCGGTCGATGGCGTGACCGACCTGCGAGGAGCGATCACGGCGGTGATCGACCCCCGGGTGTACTTCCCGACCACGGAGGAGTCGGCGGGCCCACAGCAACTCCTGGTCCTCGATCGACCGGACGACGACCAGTCCGCGGCACTCCGGGTCGACGCGGTAGACGAAATCGAAGCCGTCCCCGAAAGCGAGGTGTACGAAGAGGACGACCTCGATCAGGCGGAGATCCGCGCCATGGACGTTCCGGACAACGTCTTCGATCACCCGTTGATCAGTGCCATCGTGGTAAACGAACAACGCGTCGACGTCGACGTCGAAGACGTCATTTCGACCGAGAACGCGGACGACCCCTCACTCGAATCCACGCTCGAGTCCCCGTCCGTCGGTAGCGAGAACGGGTCGCCGTTCGAGCCGACAGGTCGTGACGACGCGTTCGGCGACGACGCCGGAACGGGGACGGACGGTGACGGGCGATCGGAGAGGGGAGACGTCGAGGTGGAGACGACGCCGCTTCTCGACGTCGAGCGGTTGTTGCTCGTCGTCGGGCAGGCCGGCCGAGACGAAGACGACGTGGCGACGGTCACCGGATAACCGGTTCGACGAAGCCGTCTCCGGCTGTCGGTGAGCGCCTCTCTGCGACGCTTATCACGTTTGATAATCGAGAGACAGCATTTATGGTAGTCCTCGGTCGACTAAATATTGGTGTACAACTGAATGTCGACAGGGGTGCTCATCGTGGACGACTCTCATTTTATGCGGAACTTGCTGCGCCAGATATTAGAAGAGGACTACCGCATCCTCGGCGAAGCCGAGAACGGCGCAGAAGCGGTCAAACTGTACAAAGAACTCGAACCCGACATCGTCATGATGGACATCGTGATGCCCAAGGCAAACGGCATCAAGGCGACGGCGGCGATCAAGAAGATCGATCCGGACGCCCGCGTCATCATGTGTACGAGCGTCGGCCAGCGCGAGAAGATGAAACTCGCCGTGAAAGCCGGCGCTGACGGCTACGTGACGAAACCGTTCGAAGAAGCAAGCGTGCGGAAGGCCCTGAAAGACGTCGTTGCGGCATGACTCACGTACTCGTTGTCGACGATTCACGGTTCATGCGAAACGTCGTCGGCGACGCACTCGAGTCGGCTGGGTACGACGTCGACACGGCGGTAAACGGCACCGAAGCCGTCGAAGCCGTCAGGACCGACGAACCAGACGTCGTGACGATGGACGTCGAGATGCCGGGAATGGACGGACTCGAGGCGGTCGACCGAATAATGTCTACCCATCCAACGCCGATACTTATGCTCAGTGCGCACACGGACAGCGGCGCAGACGCCACCTTGGACGCTCTCGAACGTGGTGCAGTGGATTTCCTCCGCAAACCGGACGGGCGAACCATCATCGACCTCGCCGAGGAGGTCGTCGAGAAGGTCGACGAACTCGCGGAGACGAGCGTCTCCTCGAGCGCACTCGCCCGCGCCGCGACGGCGATCGAGTCGGTTACCGGTGAGCGCCAGTCCGTCTCGCCCGCCCCGACGGGGATAGGAGCCGACGCCGACGGTGGGGGGACGACCACAGAACGCGAGCGTGTGTCCCCCGCCAGTGGGGAGTACGTCGACGACCCGACCATCATCGTCGGCGCCTCGACCGGCGGGCCGAAGATCATCGAGAGTCTGTTCGCGGAGTTGCCGATCGGCCTCGGAGCGAAAGTGATCGTCGTCCAGCATATGCCCGCGACGTTCACGACGCGACTGGCCGACCGACTCGACTCGATCAGCGACTACGACGTCCGGGAGGCGACCGACGGCGACCGGATCGGCCCCGGACAGGCGCTCGTCGCACCGGGAGACCATCACCTCGAGGTGACCGAAAACGCCGGCGGCTCCCTCGAGGTCTCCCTCGAGGACGGCGAGCCGATCCACGGCGTCTGCCCCGCGATCGACGTGACGATGGAAACTGCGGCGGACGTGGTGTCGGATCCACTCGCCGGTGTCGTCCTGACGGGGATGGGAACGGACGGTGCGGCCGGTATCGAGGCGATAGCGGAGGCCGGCGGGCGGACGATCGCACAGGACGAACGGACGAGTCCGGTGTTTGGCATCCCTGCAAACGCGATCGAGACGGGCCGGGTCGAGAGGGTCGTCCCCGCCGACTCGGTCGTCGAGGCCATCCTCGAGACGTTCACGGGTGAAGACGATGACTGACTACGTTACGGACTTCGTCGAGGAGAGTCGAGAGCACATCACCGAACTCAACAACTGGCTTCTCGAACTCGAGGGCTCACCCGAGGACGAGGAGGCGATCGGGGAGATCTTCCGGATCGCTCACACCCTGAAAGGCAACTGTGGGGCGATGGGACTGACCCCTGCGAGTGACCTCGCACACGCGATCGAGGACGTACTCGAGGCCGTCCGGGCCGACGAGGTCACCGTCACCCCCGAACTCATGGACACGATCTTCGAGGGCGTCGACGACCTCGAGACGATGATCGACGAACTCACGGCCCACGGTGAGGTCCGGACCGATCCGGGGGAGACGATACAGACGCTCCGTGAGCACGTAGACGTCGAGTTCCCCTCGCCGACCGACGGAGAAATAGACGACCTCGTGACGCGTCTGGAGGCACCCACGGGCGACGGAAACGCATACTTCGTCAGGATCGGAGTCGAGACGCGCCACAGCAACGCCGGAGTACTCGTCGTCGACGCGCTGGTCGACGCGTTCGACCTCCTCGGGACGGCCCCACCTCGAGAACGCATCGACGAGGAGTGTGAGATCGTCGACGCCGTCTTCGCGACGTCGGTCGAATCCGGAGCCATCACAGCCGCCCTCGAACCCGTCGAGGTCGTCGACGACTTCGAGATCGTCCCGGTTACAGAGCGGTTCGAAACGGACGCTCCCGGGACCGAGGTATCGGACGACCCCGGCGAGGAACTCTCGAGTGAACGAGCGACTGAGATGGAAGTCGACGAACTTCTCGGGGAGTTCGAGGAGTTCGACGATCTCGATGCGGCAGTCGAGGACATCGGGGACGTCGACGCGTTCGACGATATGGGCGATGCGGGTGCGTTCGACGACTTACTCGACGAGGGGGACCTCGAGGCGATCGACGGCGGAGCGCCCGAAGACGACGAACCCGCAGATCGGGAAGACGGGGTGGCCGAGGAGTCCACCGACACGGAAGACGACGGTGAGGTAACCGGCGACTCGAACGCCGTCTTCAACGACCTGAAAGACGAAGTCGAGATGGTCGGCTTCGACGAACTCCAGTCGGAACTCGAGGCCCTGGAGTTCGAGGAGTTCGACGAAGACGAGCTCAGTATGGACGAGTTACTCGGAGACGAACTCGACCCCGGAGACGATACGTTCCTCGGGGACGAGGCCGACGAACCACTCGAGGACGAGGCCGACGAACCACTCGAAGCTGAGGACGAGGCCGACGAACCACTCGAAGCTGAGGACGAGGCCGACGAACCACTCGAGGACGAGGCCGACGAACCACTCGAGGACGAGGCCGACGAACAACTCGAAGCTGAGGACGAGGCCGACGAACCACTCGAGGCTGAGGACGAGACCGACGAACCACTCGAGGCCGAGGAGGAAAGCGAACCGGAGCCGACGAGTGTAGACACCGGGGACGACGAACCCGGTGAGAGCGTCTTCCTGTTCGGCCACGTTCTCGAGCCGGCGGGGGCTTCCAACGACGCAAAGCCGGAAGCCGGCATCGAACGGGAACCGGCGGACGGTCCAGTCGACGAGGGCGACCTCGAGGTGACGGCCGAAGGCGGTTTCGACGACCCAGAGGACGGCTTCGACGTCCAGAGCGGGTTCGGTGACGAGACCGTTACCGACCTCGGGTTCGACGAGGAACGCGACCTCGAGGCGGACGAGTACGGGCTGGAGGACTCGTTCGGGGACGACCTCGAGGAGTCAGAAAGCGTTCGGTCCGGTTCTTCCGGGGAGCCAGAGGAGTTCGGTGCCCTCCCGGCCGGTGACGCCGGCGAGTTCGACCCGACGGCGAGCGAGTTCGACCCGACGGCGAGCGAGTTCGACCCGACGGCGGACATCGACGAGACGGCGTTTGGCGAGTCGGACGCGGACGGAACGGCCACGGAGCCGAAGCCGGCTCCCGACGAGGGAACCCCCGGCGAGACGATGGCGATTCCGGACATCACCGTTCCGGAGGTCGAGGAGTCCGCAGAGCCGGGAGACGACGAACCGGAGACAGAGCGGATCCAGTCACTCCGGGTAAACGCAGACCAGATCGACACCCTGCTTACCCTCGTCGAGGGGCTCGTCACGAGCCGTGTCCGGCTTCGCAACGCCGTGGACGCGGGTGAGGACATCCGGACGATCGACCGTGAACTCGACGACCTAGAGGACATCGCCACCGACCTCCAGGAGGCGATCGTCGACGTTCGACTGGTCCCGCTGAAGACGGTCACCGGCAGGCTTCCACGCGTCGTCCGTGACATCGCACGCGATCAGGACAAGAAAGTCGACTTCGAGATCACCGGCGAAGACGTCGAACTCGACCGGACGGTTCTCGAGCGGATCGGTGACCCATTGATGCATCTGGTCAGAAACGCCGTCGACCACGGCATCGAGCCACCCGAAGAACGCGAGGCGGCCGACAAACCCCGGGAGGGGACCGTCGAACTGCGTGCCGAACGCGAACGTGAGCGCGTCGTTATACAGATCGAAGACGACGGGGGCGGCCTCGAGCCCGACCGACTCCGCGCTGAGGCAGTCGACGCCGACGTTCTCTCGGAAACGGAAGCCGAAGAACTCCCGCCGGAGGACGTCTACGACCTGGTCTTCCATCCCGGGCTGTCGACGGCAGAGGAGATTACCGACGTCAGCGGCCGCGGGGTGGGTATGGACGTCGTCAAACGGACGATCGACGACCTCGAGGGAACGATCTCGGTCGAGAGCGAACCCGGCGAGGGGACGACGGTGACACTTAGTGTACCGGTGACGGTGGCGATCTCGGAAGTCCTGTTCGTCGAGAGCGGCGGCCGGGAGTTTGGCATCCCGGCGAAAGTCGTCGAGGACGTCGAGACGGCGACCGCGGTCTCCGTCGACGACGACTGGACGTCAGTCGAGATGGGCGAGGACACGCTGCCGATCGTCGGAATAGCCGAGACACTCGGGACCACGAGCACCCGTCCGAACGAAGACGGGATGATCGTCCGGATTCGCGAGGAGGTCCGACCGATCGCGGTCCACTGCGATGACATCCGCGACCAACAGGAGGTCGTGATCAAGCCCTTCGAGGGCTTTATGAGCGGCATTCCGGGACTGAGTGGGGCGACGGCACGCGGACGGGGGAAGGTGGTCAACATCTTGGACGTGAAAACGCTATGAACGACAACGGAGATCCACGGAGAAAGTCATGACGCTCAAAGTCGACATTCGAAAGTTAAGTTTCATAAACGAAATGGCGAAAGTCGGGACGAACGGCGTTGCCGACAACATGAGCAAACTGCTCGGCGAGGACGCCCAGATGGAGGTGACGAAGACGAACTTCGTCGACGTCGAAGACATCCAGGCTCAGCTGGGCCCTGAAAAACGGGTCGGCGTTCGAGTTCGACTGCTCGATTCGCCACACGGACACATCCTGATCCTGTTCCCCGAGGAGAGTGCAAAGAAGATCACTGCGATCATGCTCCGTGACGTCGTCGACGACATGTCGAACGTCTCCGGGAAGATGGCCCGGAGTGCGGTCGAAGAGATGGGCAACATGATGGCCAGTGGTTTCATCGACGGCTGGGCTGACGTGTTGGGACGGGCGATCGACATCGCCGCACCACAACTCGTTTACGCTCCGGCCGAAGACGTCGTCGGCAGGACCGCAGGGCTCGGTGGCGACGACCTCGCACTCTTTTTCGATTCGAACCTTTCGGTTCCGAGCTACGAGATCGAAGCGGAGATCTACGCGTTCCCGGACCTAGAGCAGTTCGTCAAGATGATCAACGGAATCGAAGTCAGGACAGTATGAAACTCGACGTAAAAGCACTGGGGACGTTCTACCGGATCGCCCGCGAAGGTGCCGGACTCGCCGCCGGACGACTCACACAGATGACCGGCGTCGAGACCCAGGTCGGGATCACGAAACTCAACTTCATGCGCGGGGCGGAGATCCGTCAGGACTTCGAGGACGGCAGGGAGAAAGTCGGCGTCCGCGTCGAACTCAGTGGCGGCCTCGATGGCCACTCGGTGATCGTCTTCGACCGTGAAAGTGCACGCAGCATCGTCGAGACGTTAATCGCCGACGACGAAAGCGAAGAGCTAGACGAGATGGCACGTAGTGCCACGACGGAGGTCGGCCACATCATCAACAGCGGGTTCGTCGACGGCTGGGCGGACGTTCTAGAGACCGTCATCGACGTTTCGACCCCCGAGTTCGTCACGGGCGTGACCGTCGACCCCTTCTTTGGCGACCTCGAGGGGGCCGTCGACGACGACGATCTCGCCTTGCTCTTCCAGAGTCAGATCGACGCCGTGGGTACCGAGATTGGGTTTCGCCACTACCTCTTTCCCGAACACGACTCGATGGCGGGGCTGCTCGAGCGACTGCGGACCAGCGAGGGGATCGAGTACGACAAACTCGACGGCTTCGATCGACTGGCTAAGCAGGGGGCACGCGAGGTCGCGAAGACGGCGACGACGCTTACCGGGATCGAAACGAGCGTCGAGATCCGCCGGCTCAACTTCGTCTCACTCGAGGTTATCCCCGAGGAGGTCTCGAACGAACGGCTGGTCGGCGTCGCCTTCGAGTTCGACGGCACCCCGTCGGGATACCTGCTTTTCCTGTTCGACGAGGAGTCGGCGACGGAGATCGTCAACGCGATGGTCCCGACGGGAACGAGCGGCGACGGGTTCGACGAAATGGGCAAAAGTGCGATCACGGAACTCGGGAACATCATGGCCAGTGGCTTCCTCGACGGCTGGGCGAACGTCCTCGACACGACGATCGATCACTCCCCACCGGAGTTCATCCACGACATCGGCCCCGCCGTGATCGATCCCGTGGTCATCCAACTCGGGGAAAACCAGGACTTCGCGTTCGTCTTCGATACCCTCGTCGTCGCCGATGGCCGGGAGTTCGACTGTGAAATTTATGCCATCCCCGACGAGGAGGACTTAGAGCGTGCGCTGAACGACCTCGAGGTCGATCGGGTCGCGGAGACGCCGACGACCGCCGAGTTCGACGAGATCGAGGACGCATGAAAACGTACGGAACCGAACCGGGCGCTCCGGACCCCGTCCAGGTCGGCATCGCAGAACTGGTCGTAACCGAGGGCCAGGACACGCTCAGGTCATACGGACTCGGTTCGTGTCTGGCGGTTGCGCTGTATGACCCCGGCACCGAGATCGGCGGCCTGGCCCACGTCATGTTGCCCAACGGTGACGAGGCCGATAACAGCGACGAAAAGCCCGGCAAGTACGCCGATACCGCGATCCGGGCGCTCTTGCGGCGGATGGTCGAACGCGGAGCGAACTACACCGACGTCGAGGCGAAGATTGCCGGTGGGAGTGATATGTTCGATTTCAAAAGCTTCGGTGACGGCGTCGGTCAGCGAAACGTCACGGCCGCCCGCGAAGAACTCGAGAAACTCGGCGTGCCGCTGGTGGCCGAGGACGTCGGCGGAGAACGCGGCCGGACCGTCGAGTTCACGCCCGGAACCGGAACCCTGATAGTGAAGTCCGGAAACGGTGAAGATGGAGTGAAAGAACTTTGACTGGTGAGGACACGTTTGCCGAGCTTCTCGGGTACGTGGAGAATGAACTCTCGTTTGCAACGAGTCACTACAACGATAGTTACCTCGACCGACGAATCTCATCGCGGATGCGCCGGACGGGTTCGGACACCTACGGGGAGTACTTCGACCTCCTCCGGGAAAGTCCCGAAGAGCAAGAAGAGCTACTCGACTCGATGAGTATCAACGTCACTGGCTTCTTCCGAAACCCGGACGTTTGGGAGGGGGTCCGTGACGTGCTCAGAGACCTCTCGGCGAGCCAACATACCGTCCACGTCTGGAGTGCACCCTGTGCCGACGGTCGAGAGCCGTACTCACTGTCGATGCTCGCCCACGACGACCGGAAGATCGACGAATCGGCAGTCGAGATCCTGGCAACCGACATCAGCGACGACGCCCTCGAGACGGCTCGACGCGGCGTCTACGAGGAGTCGCGTACGACCGACATCGGCGAGGAACTGGACTTCCTTTCGAACTACGATCGGTACATCGACCGGGACGGGGAGTGTTTCCAGGTTCGAGAGAGCGTCCAGGAGAACGTTACTTTCGAACGCCACGACCTGATCAACGATCCACCGAAATCCGGGTTCGACCTCGTCGTCTGTCGGAACCTGTTTATCTACATCGACAACGAGTACAAACAAACGATGCTCGAGACGATCCTCGAGGCGCTTCGACCCGATGGCTATCTCGTCATCGGAAAAGCCGAAACGATTCCACCGGCACTCAAGTCCGCCTTCTCCGTCCACGACGGACGGCTCCGGATCTACCAGCGAGACGACGGGCTGTAGCTACGTCCCGTCCCCGAAAGTGAACACGTCGTCTTCCTCGGGTTTGGTTTCCTCGGCGGTCCGTTCTTTCCCGTCGTTGTCATCGTCGTCCCCGGGCTCACCGTCACCGAGTGCCACCGGGCTGTCCTCGGCGAGACCGAGGTCGTCACGTTCGTCGTCGGTGTTGTCCTCTTCGAGGGGATCGACGTGGAAGTCGTCGCTCCCCTGGGTTCTCCGGTCGGTCGTTTCCGTGGGTGTTTGTTCGCCCTCAGTGTCGATATCCGCCGTGACCGGGGCACTGTCGGCGACGTCGACCGTCACTGGTTCGGGGTCGTGGTCGCCCTCGAGTGAGTCGTCTACAACGCCGGCGTCCGTATCGAACCGGTCTAGAGCGTCGGTAAGTTGGGCGGCCTGGTCCGCGAGCGTTCCCGCACTCTCGGCCACCTCCGTCAGTGCTGAGGTCTGTTCTTCGGCTGCAGCCACGACGTCCTCGCTGGCTGCGGAGGTCCGTTCGGAGATTATCGCTGCCTCGTCGACCATCGAGACCACCTGCTGTGTCGATGCGGCCTGCTGTTCGCTCGTCCCCGAAATTTCCTGGACGCCGGTGTTTGTCTCCTCGGCGTAACGGGCAATCTCGTCTAGAGCGTCGACGGCGCGTTCGACCGACTGGCGGTGTTCGGAGACGTGTTCGCTCGTCATCTGGACCTCCGAGGCCGTCCGTTCGGTCTGGTTCTGGATCCGCTCTAGGCGCCACTCGATGTCCTCGGCAGTGTCCTTTGTCTCCGCGGCGAGCTCTTTGACCTCGCCGGCGACCGCCGAGAACCCTTCGCCGGACTCAGCCGATCGTGCGGCCTCGATGTTGGCGTTTAGTGCGAGCATGTTGGTCTGGTCGGCGACTTCCGCGATGAACTCGAGGAGGGCGTCGATCTGTTCCATCTCCTCTTCTAGACGTTCGATCTCCTCGACTGCGGCCTCGGCCTCGGTCTCGATCTCGTTCATCCCTTCGATTGCCGCGTTGGCAGCTTTTCGGCCGCGCTTGCCGGCCTGTTCGGTTCGTTCGGAGATCTCCGCGACCTCGTTCGAGGAAGCGGCGATCTCCTCGGTCCTCGTCGAGAGATCGTTCATCTCGTGGTTTACCGACTGGAACTTCTCGTTTTGTTCGTCGGCTCCGTCGGCGATCGACTGGACCGATTCGGTGACCTGCCCGGAGGCCGATTTGACCTCTCTCGAACTGGCGGTGACGTGTTGGGACGTGTTCGCGACGTCGTTTGCGAAGGACTTGAGCAGTTCCGTCGTCCGTTCGATCTCCCCGATCATCGAGTTGAACTCCTCGGCGATCTCGGCCATCGCCTCGTTGTCGGTGTCGGGATTCATCCGTGCTGTGAAATCACCGCGAGCACAGGCACGCATGACGTCCCGGTACTCGTCGGCTTTCGTTTCGAGGTCGAGGTTCACCTCTTCGGCCTCTTTACGCGCCCGTTCGGCTTCTTCGCGGGCGTTCTGTGCTTCCTGGATCTGTTCTCGCAGGGAGTCACGCATGTTCGCGAAGTCGGCGTAGAGCTGCCCGACGCTGTCTATCCGGGCGGTCTCGAAGTCGACGTCGAGGTCGCCCTCTTCCATCCGCTCGGCTTTCCCCCTGAGCCGGTTTACCGATCGCGAGGTACTCTGACCGATGATCACTCCAACGAACAGGACGAGGACGCCCCCAGCCAGTGAGACGTATGCCTGATCGATCCCCTCACCGATGAAGTCCGTTCCGGCGTACCAGACCGCCCCCACGACGAGTCCGGGGACGAGCAACGCCAGAACGACTTTCAACGCGTACCGCCGCCTGATAAATTTAGGTACTACTAGTCGAAGCGGCCCTAGCATACTGGTAGAAACGCCCCTCTCCGGCAATAAAACCTCTCCCTCGATTATCAGTGTTGAGAACACGCCGGTTCGAACTACATTTATCGACCCACCGATGACACATAAGGTAGAACGGACCGTTCGGATCACATGGACTCGACCGCTCTCCGTGCGTTCGTCGACCGCTCACAGGCTTTAGGAGACGCTACGCCACCGACCTCCCGTACGGAGACCAGGTCGTGGCTCGTCGACCCGTTTCTCGCCGTCCTCGGCTGGGACGTCCGATCGGAAACGTGTCGGGAGGACCTACAGGTCGGGAACTGTCGTCTCGAGTACGTCCTGTCGGCGGCGTCTACCCCGGCGGTTCTCGTCGCCGTCGAACCCTACCGGGCCGGCCTCGAGGCCGACCGTGCGCGGAACGTCCGGACCGTAATGGCCCAGACGGGCGTCGACAGGGCGATCTACACGGACGGGGCGACTGTCGCACTCGCGGCCGGCGAGGACCACCTCGAGTGTCGACTCGCGGACCTTCCCGAGTACGCCGACGAACTGACGCGCTTTTCGAAAGACGAACTCGAGTGCCGTCTCGAGGACGAGCCGCGGTCGGTGGCCTCACGACGGCTCGCCATCGACCGGGAGCCACTCGCCGGGAGGATAACCGACGAACTGACGGCGGTCGCCGGTGAGCGCCTCCGTTCGGAGTTTCGAGCGGTAACCGAGGGGTTTCTCGATCACCTTCAGAGGGCACTGACGGACGGTATCGACGACAGCGACTGCGACGACCCTACGATCGAGGAGTCGACGACCGACGGAACGAACGACCCACCGTCGACCGACGCCGAGGACGGCGATGGCGAGTACGTCGTCAGGTTTTTCGCCGATCGCGGATCGATCGGGGCCGTCGGCCACTCGAACCCCGAGGACGCGCTGGCCGAAGCCACACGGTATCTCTTCGAACGTGGCCTCACCGGGGTCCGAACCCCCTGGCCCGACGACGGAACCACCGTCCTCAATGACACGCCGACCCTCGCCGACGGCTCGCCGATGCCCGCGTTCCGCGAACTCCCGAACGGCCTCTATCTCAACACCGACGGCGACGCCGACGAACTGGCACGCCGGGTCGTCGCGATGGCCGACCGGGCGGGTCTGCGGGCGATGGTGACCGGCGACTGGGGGAGGTAAACGACCACGGGTCGGGACCCGTGGAACTCTCGCTGTTCCCTTTAGAACTCGAGGTCGACGACGACGATCCGGACGGTCACGCGGTCGGCCTCGCAGGTTCCGTCGTCCCAGTCACCGCGGTCGAGTGTCGACTCCCATCCGTTCTCGAAGTCGGTATCTTCAACGGTGACGGTGACGTTCTCGACGTCCTCGGTGAACGTCCGTACCTCACGACCGTCTCGGTCCTCGACGACGGTAAACTCCTGGCCGTCGGGGCTCTGGAGGGCCCGATCGTCGGCGTCGACCGCCACGAGCGAGACCACGGCAGCCCCGTCGGCGTTGCAGTTCAACTGCGGGCGCTCGAAGTCGATATCCCCGCCGCCCTCTTCACCGCGGAAGACGCCACCGCCCTCGTAGGCGATGGTGGTCCCCCCGCGGTCGTAGGTGAACCGTCCGAGGGTGGTTTCGTAGCTGTCGGACCTACCGCCGTAGTAGACGGTGACGTTTGCCGTTGGGCCCCCACTCCTGGTCCTGACGGTCCCCTCCCGAAGCGAGAGTTCGCCAGAGCGTTCCTCGATGGCGTCATAGCGGAGGACGTCGTTGAAGTTGTCAGCGAGTGCGCCCATCCCGCGTTCGGCGTTTTGCATCTGCTCGTCTTCCTGGAGACTCTCCATCGAACTGAACGCCGTCACCGAGATGAGCCCGACCGAGCCGATGACGACGGCGAACACGAGCACGAACGCGATCAGGTCACTGACCGCCCGGTCGTCACCGCTCATCGTGGATCACCCTCGAGGCTGATCGTTCCCTCGTCGTACTCGATCACGAGCGTGCCACCCGTCACCGATCCCTCGAGGTCGGCGCTCGCGTTTACCGGAACGCCGACCTCGACGTCGCCGCCGTGTGAGGTGAGTACCAGACACTGGCCGTCGACCAGCGGTGCCGAACAGTCGCCGTCCTCGAGGTCGATCGTGTACTGTGATCCCGACACCCTCTGTGGGTGATCGACCGTCACTCTCAGTGTCTCGGTCTCCTCGTCTGCGAGTCGATCGACACTCGAGATCTCCCCCGAGAGCCCTTCGCCGATCGTCTCGAGTGACTGGCCGGCGCTTCGGTCTTTCTCGCCCTCGAGGAGCGACCCTGCCCCGAACATCAACCCGCTTATCAGGATCGCCGTGATCGCGATCGTCATGATGTGGGAGACGGCGATCGAGACGCCACGGTCGTCCGTGTGGAATCGTCGAGTCACGGTCGATCACCGTAGATCGGAACCGTCAGTTCCCGTTCGTAGGTGACGTCACTCGAGTCGTAGGTGTAGCTGATGTCGACGGACCAGACGGCCGAGTGACCGTCGGGGACACCATTGTCGCCGGTAAGGCCATCCTCGCCTCTGGCGACGAGTTCGTACTGGCCTTCGGAGTCTCCGTCCGACTCGAGTTCGATGTCGTCGTACTCCGCGTCGGGGTCGACGAGTCTGAGATCCTCTGGACTGCAATTACCCGAAGCGTTGATCGCCCCCGAGACGAGGTCGACACGAACCGTTCGATCGCTGTCAACGGTACAGTCGATACCGTCTCCGGAGAGTACGAACTCGTCCTCGTCCTCGTTCGGTTCTATGGTCAGGTTCGTCTCCGGCCCGTCCGTCTCGTTCACCGAAACGTTGACACGGTCACTGCCGGGATCGACCTCGAGTGCGAAGTGCCCGACTTCACTCGAGTTTCGATCACTCGAGTCGAACACTGTCGCGTTCTGCAGGTCGGCTCTCGTCGCGTTCGCCGACTCGTTTTTCGAGACTTCGGAGACATTCGAGATGACCGGACGACTGTCGGCACTCGCGTTCCGATAGTCACCCACGTAGGTCAGCACCGACGCCTCCCAGTCTGCACTCTCGTTTACGTTCGTCCGCTGGACGACCCCCTGAATACCGCTCGCGAGTTCGCGCTCTGCGGTACTCACGTCGTCTACCTGTTCGACGGAGTCACCGGCCGAAATCGTTTGGGTGTAGAGGACGCCGTTGAAGACGACGACTACGCCGAGGATGATGAAAGCGATTGCGACCGCGCCGACGAGCAACAGCTGTCCCCGGTCGCGTCGATCGCCTACCATACGATCACCCGCACTTCGACGACGTTGTAGACGGGGCCATCACCCACGTTCTCGATCGGTGGGCCTTCCACGCCGTCTTCACTGGCTTCCTCCGCGGCTTCCTCGAGTGTGTACTGTTCGTTCCCTGGCGCGGTCAGGTGTTGATCCTCGTACAGCGTGACGGTGTAACTCGCGGTGAACGCACTCGAGGACGGTTGACCCTGGTAGACCAGATCTACGGGTTCGCTCCCGTCCTGGCTGACGAGGCGTACGTTGTAGTTCTGTCCTTGCGATCCGAACCGCTCGCCTAGGATCGTCCCGAGTTCCCACTCCGACTGGAACTCGTCGGTCGTGTATTCCCCATCACCCGGCGCAGTGGCGTTCGCGAACGTGACCTCGTCGTCGGTGACGTTCCAGTATCTGACCATCTCCGAGAGGTCCCCCTCGGAGTCGGCGACGACGAGTGCGTCCTGGGCTTCCGTTTGAAGCTGTGACTGGACGGTCCGGTCGACCGCCCCGCCGGTCGTTGGTGTGATGACGACCGACTGGACGGCAAAGAGCACAGCCATCAGGACTACCATCGCGCCGATAAAGCCCTCGAGGGTGTGTGCCTGGCCGCGTTCCGTGTCGGCTGTTGTGTCTTTTCTCATCGTTACCACACCCTCACGACCAGTCTATAGGCGGTGTCACAGTCGCCGTTGCAACTCCCTTCGACCTCGCTGGGATCGTCGACGGTGACGATACGCCCCGCACTCGCCGTGGCGTCGGCGTCGTCGTGGTCGTC
>LKNC01000012.1 GCA_001564255.1 Natrialbaceae archaeon Tc-Br11_E2g1 | reverse complement strand
TCTCCCGGGCGTTCCCCGTCGTCGTCGCGAGTTTCGGCGGCTATCCCTTAGACCGACAGCTCATGGACCGAACCATCGATCTCCTGGCGGAGTACGACGACTGTTACGTCGACACCAGCTTCGTCCGGTATCGCGAGCAACTCGAGCGGGCCTTGCTCGAACACCCCGACCGCGTCTTCTTCGCCAGTGGCACACCCGCCTGCCACCCCGACGTCGCCGTCATGGAGATCCTCACCCTCGACGTCTCCGAAGACAAACTCCGCCGTGCGTTCTCGAAAAACGCCTGCCGGGTCATCGACGCGCTCGCACCGAGTGTCGGCCTCGAGTGACCCCCTCGAGTTACGGTAGCAGACTCCGCACTGCAGCGGAGAGCCGATAGCCGATCGAGCCGTTCTGGTATCCCTTCCAGCCACGCATCCCGCCGGCGAGGGTCCGTGCGTCGTAGCCCTCCGCTTCGAGTACCGTCGTCGCCCTCTTGGCCACCACACCCGCCTTACAGACCGTCACGACGTCTCGATCCGCCGGGATGTTGTCTACCTTCTTTCGCAGGGCATCCGTGTTACCCGACCGGAGGTCCCCGTAGACCGCCACGTTCCGGCTCCCCTCGATGTGTCCGCGCTGGTAGTCCTTTCGCGGGCGGATGTCGAGGACGACGGGTCCGTCAGTTCCCGAGAGTCGTTCCTCGAGTTCCGGTGGTCGAATCTTGCTCATTGTCCCCAATTCCGTGCTGGAACGATAAAAGCGTTGAGCACGACGTGTTCGGGGAACCGATCGTCTCTAGGCAGCCCATGGGAGCTGTAGTAGGGGGTTCGAACTCGAGTCGGAGCCGCGGGTCACAGAAGCCGACGGAATTACCGCAAGTGCTCGAGTATCTGTAGGATCCGAAATCCGAGTTCCCCGTAATCCTTCTCGGTTTGCCCTGCCTTCTCGCGTAGTGCTTCCATGCGCTCGGTGTATCCCTCGTTGCTTCGGGCTGTTCGGTCATACGTCTACGCTGTCTGACTCCGTGAAAAGTGTTCAGGCAAAACGCTACTCGTCGGCCGTGGTGTCGATACCCAGTGCTTTATTGGTCCCACAGAAACAGGTGGCCGCGTTGAAACCGAACCCGAGCGCCCCGACGAGAGCCAGGAGTCCGGTTTTGCGCCGCCCGTTTCGGAGCGTGTTCACTGCGACGACGGTCAAGAGGACGGCGAGTATGCCACGGACGAGACGATCACGGCCACCGACGTTCTTTTCGGCCATACCGGGAGGGTGGGGCGCGTCGGACTTGTGTGTTTCCCACGTCTAGTACCGTCCCCAGCGTCGACTGATGAGTGAAATCGGATGACTGCCATCGATTTCACCCATCAGTTCAGGCTGGGCCCACCACTAGGTCGGTCGTCCGAAACACGGTGGGGATGGGATTCGAACTACGCCCGAGAACCTGCTCACATCGTTCGCAGAACCTCGGTCTGACTCGAATCCCATCGGCCTCGCTGTCGCTCACGGGTTTGTTCGCGACACAACGGTGGGGATGGGATTCGAACCCATGAGTCCTGAAAGGACAGTTGCTCTCAAGGCAACCGCATTAGGCCGCTCTGCCACCCCACCTCGAGTCACAGTTCTCGATCCGATCAAAAAGCGTTGTCGGTCTACTGTCTTACGAGCGTCGGCCCCGCCTCGACGGTGAGATTCAGGTCCTCGAGCACCGCCGCCGTCGCCTCGGGAATCGCCAGCGGGGTCGTCCGGCGGGCCTCGAGGCCGGCGATCGTCTCACAGAGGCCGGCTTCGGTGGCGATCGTCGGGACGGCGGGGGCGATCCCGACCTCGAGGCCGTCCTCCCGGGCCCGGCGGGCGAGCGAGGTGAGTTCGGGGGCCGTGTAGACGTCGGTGAAGTCGATCGGTTCGGAAAAGCCGGCGAGGTACACCGACCCACCAGTCGAGGGGCCGACGAGGACGTCCTTGCTCCGAAGGGACATGGCCGCGCCGTCGATTTCGGTCCGACCGACCAGCGTCGCGGTCGGCTCTACGACGGCGACGCTGGCGGCGTCCTCACGGTTCAGGAGGTGGGTGACGGTGTTGCCCATCCGGGCCGAGCGGGTTGAGCCGACCTGGACCTCCGTGCGGGGGGCCTCACCCAAGGCGTCGACGGCGAGTGCCCGGACGTCGGCCTCGCTCGCCCCGTCGGCGGACGCGTCGGGCAGCGTCCCCTCGTCGCGGTAGTTCACGAGCACGTCGCCACCACTCGAGGCGACGGCGCGGAGGACGTCCTCCGTCGATGCCTCGTAGAGTCGGCGGGCCTCGGCCGGCGAGAGCGGTGTCTGTTCTGTGAGCGAGGACAGGACGAGTCCGTCACGTGGTGGGTCGACCGGAACGACGACGATCATCGTTCGGTACCAGGGGGGTCGTGGCCTTGAACGCGGCGCTCGCCGATCGCTTCTTGGCAAGCGTTATACGCGACGGACCCAAATTACTGACAACGATGACACGCGATTCTGCCGGCGAGACCGGCGAAGACGGGGGTTCCGTCGTCTACGATCTCGCTGCCGACTGTACCGTCGAGGACGTCGAGGACGGGGTACCCTATCTCGCGGAAATAAACGGCATCGTCGAGTACGGCATCTTCGTGGATCTCTCTGACTCCGTCTCCGGGCTCGTCCACGAGTCCGTCCTCGAGGGCACGTTCCGCGTCGGCGAGGAGATCGTCGTGGAACTCGAGGACGTCCGGGAAAACGGCGATATGGCCTTCAGACCCGCAGACGTCGACGACTACGACCTGACGGAGGTCGACCACGAGTACGCGCTGACGGGAACGAACCGACTGGAAGCCAACGTCGGCGACCAGGTCCACGTCGAAGGCGAGGTCGTCCAGGTCAAACAGACCGGCGGCCCGACGATCTTCCACGTCGCAGACGAGTACGGCGTCGTCCCGTGTGCGGCCTTCGAGGAGGCCGGCGTCCGTGCGTATCCGGCGATCGAGGTCGGCGATATCGTCCGGGTCACCGGCGTTCCCGAACGCCACGAGGGAACGGTACAACTCGAGGTCGACGGCCTCTCGACGCTCGAGGGCGAGGTCGAAGCCGAGGCACGCGACCGTCTCAAAACCGCCCTCGAAGCGCGTGCAAAACCCCACGAGGTCGAACCGCTGATCGACTGGCCGGCCTTCGAGAAGCTCCGCCCCGATCTGGAGGAGGTCGCGACCCTGCTTCGCCGGACCGTCCTCGAGGGTCGCCCGATCCGGGTGCGCCACCACGCCGACGGCGACGGCATGTGTGCTGCGGTTCCGGTACAACTCGCCCTCGAGCGCTTTATCGCCGACGTTCACGAGGACGACGACGCACCACGGCACCTGATCAAACGGCTGCCGGCGAAAGCACCGTTCTACGAGATGGAAGACGCGACGCGTGATCTGAACTTCGCCCTGGAGGACCGAGAGCGCCACGGCCAGCAACTCCCCCTCCTTCTCATGCTCGACAACGGCTCGACAGAGGAGGACGTGCCGGCATACGAGACCCTGGCCCACTACGACATTCCGATCGTCGCGGTCGACCACCACCACCCCGACCCGGGAGCCGTCGAGGACTTACTCGATGCCCACGTCAACCCGTACCTCCACGACGAGGACTACCGGATCACCACGGGGATGCTCTGTGTCGAACTCGCCCGGATGATCTACCCCGACCTCACCGAGGAACTGCGACACATCCCCGCCGTCGCCGGCCTCGCCGACCGCTCGAAAGCCGACGCGATGGACGACTATCTCGAACTCGCCGCCGAGGAGGGCTACGACGAGAGCCGGTTGAAAGACGTCAGCGAGGCCCTGGACTACGCCGCCTTCTGGCTCCGATACAACTCCGGGGACCGTCTGATCCGTGACCTCTTAGAGATCGATACCGAAGAGGAACGCCACCGCGAACTCGTGCGTTTCCTCGCCGACCGGGCCCGTGAGGACGTCGACGAGCAACTCGAGGCCGCGATGGCCCACGTAGAACACGAGAAACTCGACAACGACGCCCACCTCTACCGGATCGACGTCGAGAACTACGCCCACCGGTTTACCTACCCCGCCCCGGGGAAGACGACCGGCGAGATCCACGACCGCAAGATCGAGGAGACCGGCGATCCGGTAATCACGGTCGGCTACGGCCCCGATTTCGCCGTCCTCCGCAGTGACGGTGTCCGGCTCGACATCCCTACCATGGTCACCGAACTCGAGGCCGAGGTTCCGGGTGCCGGCGTCTCCGGTGGCGGCCACCTCGTCGTCGGCTCGATCAAGTTCGTGACGGGCAACCGCGAGGAGGTAATCGACGCCTTAGTCGAGAAGATGGCCGCCGCGGATCTCGACGAGGCGCTCTCGAGTGCGGCCCCGATCGACGGCTGATCAACGTACCGTGGAGATCGTACACGACCCCGATGGGAGACACGCGGTACTGGCGAGTGACGTCGACGTCGCCGACTCGCTTTCGAGCCAGACCCGGGGGCTCATGTTCCGCCGCTCGATCCCCGAGGACTACGCGCTCGTCTTCCGGTTCGAGACCGCGAAACCCCGCGACGTCCACATGCTCTTTGTCACGTTCCCGATCGACGTCCTCTGGCTCGTCGACGACGTCGTCCGGCGGGTAGAACGGCTCAAGCCGTGGCGTGGGTACGCCCGCGAGGAGGCCGACACGATCGTCGAACTTCCCGCCGGCAGCGCCGATCGCGTCGCCGTCGGCGACCGTGTGGTCGTCCCGAGCCGGTAAGGCTGACCCCCCGGTGGGCCACGGATCGCGTGTGTCCCGGCGGTCGTCGCCCGCGAACCCGTCGTTATCGGGCCAACGGCTGGTTGTAGCTCCGTTCGTGCTCGAGGACGGCTTCCCAAGTCGTCTCACACTCACAGGAGACCTGTTCGAAGACGGTCGGGTCCTGGCGGAGATTAAAGTCCTTGATCGCCTTCTGGACCAAGTCGTCACACCCCGTGCAGTTGTGTGGGCCCCGATCGGAGCCGTGGCCGACGGGGTCGGAGACGACGAGGACGTCCGTGTCGGCCGTTTCCTCGAGGACGTGTGCGACCGACCAGAGCCACGGCGGACGGTAGCCACCGCGGAAGTACAGATCGTCGACCATGGTGTACCGCTGGACGTTACACGGGTTCATCGAGACGGTGTGACAGCCCTCGACGGCCCCACAGCGTTCGACCGAGGAGAGCATGTCCTCGACGGCCTCCGATTCGGTGAGGAAGGGCGGTTTCATCAGCAGGTAGGCTTTCACGCCGGCGTCGGCGGCGACGGCTTCAGCACACGCCGCCTCGAAGTCCGAAAAGTCGAAGTACTTGTTCACACAGTCCCGGCGCACGCGGTCCGTGGCGGTCTCTAAGCCGATCGCGACGTCGACGTCGAGGCCGTGGTCGGTGTAGACCTCGAGTTTCTCCCGGGAGACGAAGTCGGGCAGCGCCTCGAGGACGATCCGCTCGCGGTCGGCGAACGTCTCCGCGATGGCCTCGCGGGTCTCGGGGCCGACCTCGCGGTCGTCGAGGAACGAGCCGGAGGTGTAGATCTTCACCAGCGGGGCGGGTTCCCCGGCGTGTTCTCGCTCGTGGGAGAGACAGACGTCGATCTGATCTAAGAGCGCCTCGTGGCCCACACTGCCGCCGTCGACGCTCTCTGCGACGTAGCCACACATCGTACAGCCGCCCGCACGGGCCCACCGGCAGCCACCGGTGTTCAGGATGATCGTCAGGCTCCCTCTGACACCGTCCGGGGTGTTGTCCTCGTCGAGCCAGACCCGCGTGGGCTCGTGTGGATCGTAGCTGGCATCCTTCCGGGAGCGGATCTCCCGCATCACCTGATTGTGGGCGTCCATGCCCTTGCCCTGCTCGTAGACCTCGGGCGTGGGTTGACTCATTGGCGACGGTAGCGCGCCGGCGAGTAAAGGGGTGTCGGACGGTCACGGATAAATCGATTGCCCCGAACCGTCCGCACAAGGTGGAACCTGACTGCAGGCGAGATTATAGCCTCATATATCAGCTACACCGGGTGAACGTGGACGCCACGGACCACCGTGTCGGTGGGAACACCGTCGGTCGTACAGACGGACACCGCTCCCGAGAGCGGACGAACTGACACGCGCTGTCCCGCCAGTTCTGACACACACCGACAGGTC
The DNA here is from genome assembly GCA_001564255.1 of Natrialbaceae archaeon Tc-Br11_E2g1. Lineage (GTDB taxonomy): Archaea > Halobacteriota > Halobacteria > Halobacteriales > Natrialbaceae > Tc-Br11-E2g1. The sequence continues at coordinate 13,932 of LKNC01000012.1, read as the reverse complement.
CATGACCGACAGTAAAGCGAACGGCGAACGAAGCGAACCATTTCCTCAAGGTTATATCGCCCGGGACGAAACGGGGATAGATAATGACCGACGAGGCGACGGCGTTCGTTCCCGGGCACATCACCGGCTTTTTCAGTGCCCACCGCGACGACGATCCCACGAAGGCGGGCTCGAGGGGGTGTGGGGTAACCCTCACCGACGGCGTGACGGTGACAGTCGAGTCCGCCGAGGAAACCGAACTCCTCCTCGATGGCGAACCGATCGACGTCGAGCCGGTTCGGACGGTCCTCGAGACCCTCGAGGCGGCCGCCCGGGTCGAGGCCGAATCCGACCTCCCTCTCGGCGCGGGCTTTGGCGTCTCCGGGGCGATGGCACTCGGAACCGCACTCGCGGCCAACCGCGTCTTCGACCGGCGGCTCTCGACGAACGAACTCGTGACCGTCGCCCACGGCGCGGAGGTCAAAGCCGGGACGGGACTCGGCGACGTCGTCGCCCAGGCCCACGGCGGCGTGCCGATCCGACTCGAGCCCGGCGGCCCACAGTACAACGAACTGGACTCGATCCCGGCTCGAGCCCGCGTCGAGTACGTTTCGTTCGGCCAGCTCTCGACGGCCGAGGTGCTCTCGGGCGACACCGAACGGCTGACGGCAGCCGGGAGAGAGGCCCTCTCGCTGGTCGTCGACGAGCCGACCCTTCCCTCCCTGCTCTACGCCTCGAGGCGCTTCGCCCGCGAGGCGGGGCTACTGACCCCTCGAGTCCGGGAGGCCCTCGAGGACGTCGCCGCCGTCGAGGGTCACGCGTCGATGGCGATGCTCGGGGACACCGTCTTCGCGTTCGGAACCGGCCTTTCCGACGCCGGCTACGACCCCACCGTCTGTGCGACCCACCCGGCCGGCGCGACGCTGAAGTGAACGCCACCCGAGCGATTCGTGTCGTTTTTTACTGACGGACTCTCAGTCCTCGCCAGTGAGCGAGTACGACAGCGCCCCGCCGGAAGTCGACCACGAAGAGGAACTCCCCGAGGACCATCCCCGATACACGGATCTCCTGACCCGCCATCGGATCGAGGAAGGGGTACGGATGGGGATCACCCACCTGCAGGGGATGCACGCCGAGGGGCGGGGCAGTGCCTTCGATTACCTGCTCGGCGAGGAGACGATCCCCACGGCCGACGAGGCCGAACGCGTCGCCGCCGCGACGCTCTTGCTCGCCGACCACCCCGTGCTCTCGATCAACGGCAACGTTGCCGCGCTCGTCCCCGGCGAGATCACCGAACTCGCGGGAGTCGTCGACGCCGACCTCGAGGTGAACCTCTTTAACCGAACGCCAGAACGGATCGAGGCCATCGCCGACCACCTCCGGGAACACGGTGCGAAAGACGTCAAGGGCATAGAGGCCGACGCCCGCCTGCCCCACCTCGACCACGCCCGAGCGAAAGTCGACGCCGCGGGCATCTACGAGGCGGACGTCGTATTCGTCCCCCTGGAGGACGGCGACCGCGCGGAGGCACTGGCCGAGATGGGCAAAACCGAGATCGTCATCGACCTCAATCCCCTCTCCCGATCGCCGAAGGTCGCGGACGTCCCGATCGTCGACAACATCGTGCGCGCCGTGCCGAACATGACAGCCCACGCCCGCAGGCTGGCCGACGCGAGCGAGGGCGACCTCGAGGCGATCGTCGAGGGGTTCGATCCCGACGCGGCACTCGAGGACGCAGAACGGCGGATTCGCCAGGGCGACCTCGGGACGTAGCGTCCGACGGCGGTGTAGCCGACGTCGAACTCGGCGACGGTTCGAAGGTATCCGACCGTTTCCAGTCGCCGACAGAGAAGACGGCAGCGACGGGAACGTCTTTATATTACGCTTTCATCCACTGACGTATGTTCGAGAAGTCGACGTGGATCCGACTCCCGCGGAACGTGGTGGTCGGACACGGGGTCAGCGCACGGACCGTCGAGGTCGTCTCGGATCTCCACCTCCGGGGACGACCGCTGTTCGTGACGAGTCCGACCCCGCGAGAGGTCGCGGCCGACCCGATCGCCGCCGACTTCGAGGCCGACGGTGTCGACCCCGCCGTCGTCACCGTCGAACGGGCGAACTTCGACGCGGTCGAGACAGTAATCGAGACCGCCCGCGCCGCAGACGTCGCCTACCTCGTCGGCATCGGCGGCGGGAAGGCGATCGACATCGCGAAGATGGCCAGCCACCACCTCGAGATGGGGTTTCTCTCCGTGCCGACGGCGGCGAGCCACGACGGGATCGTCAGCAATCGCGGCTCGGTTCCCGAGGGTGACAGCCGCCACAGCGTCGCCGCCGAACCGCCACTGGCCGTGATCGCCGACACCGCGATCCTGGCGGACGCACCGTGGGAGTTGACCACCGCGGGCTGTGCCGACATCATCTCCAATTACACCGCCGTCATGGACTGGCGACTCGCCCACCGGCTCAAAGACGCCGAGTACTCCGAGTACGCCGCGGCGCTCTCTGAGATGACCGCCGAGATCCTCGTCGACAACGCCGAGATCGTCAGGCCGGGCCTCGAGGAATCGGCCTGGGTCGTCACGAAGGCGCTCGTCTCCTCGGGAGTCGCGATGTCTATTGCGGGCTCTTCGCGGCCCGCAAGCGGTGCGGAACACCTCTTTTCACACCAACTGGACCGACTCGCACCCGGGGTGGCCCTCCACGGCCACCAGGTCGGCGTCGGGTCGATCATGACCGCCTACCTCCACGGCGGGGACCGTGGCATCTGGCGGGAGATCCGCGACGCGCTCTCGAGTATCGACGCGCCGACGACGGCGGCCGACCTCGGCATCGACGACGGGACCGTGATCGAGGCCCTCTCGACGTGTCACGGGATCCGCGATCGGTACACGATACTCGGAGACGGGATGGACGAACGGGCCGCCCGCGAGGTCGCCGAACGGACGGGCGTCATCTAGAAACTGCTCGCTTCGCTCGCAGTCAAAAGCCCTTCCCGAGCAGTTCCCGGGCGATGATGTTCTTTTGGATCTCGGTCGTCCCCTCGTAGATCTGGGTGATCTTCGCGTCCCGGTAGAGGCGTTCGACCGGGAAGTCGTTGACGTAGCCCGCCCCGCCGTGGATCTGGACGGCCTCGTCCGCGACCTCGGTGGCGACCCGGGAGGCGTACTCTTTGGCCATCGAGGCGAGTTTCGTGATGTCCTCGCCCTGGTCGACCTTCCAGGAGGCCTTGTAGGTCATGGTGCGGGCAGCCTCCGTCTTGGTGTGCATGTCCGCGAGTTTGTGCTGGATGGCCTGGAACTCCGAGATCGGCTGGCCGAACTGTTCTCGATCCGTTGCGTACTCGAGGGCGGCCTCACAGGCCCCTTTGGCGATGCCAACCCCCTGGGCGGCGACGGCGACGCGGGTCTGGTCGAAAAAGTGCATCTGTTGGACGAACGCGGCGTCGCGGGTCCCGATGAGGTTCTCCTCGGGAACGCGGACGTCGTCGAAGACGAGTTCGGCGGTGTCGGAGGCACGGATCCCGAGTTTGCCCGTGATCTTCTCGGCGGAGAAGCCATCGCGGTCGGATTCGACGACGAACTGGGAGAAGCCGTTGTACCGACCCGGCGCGTCGGGGTTCGTCTCACAGAGGACGACGAAGAAGTCCCCGACGGTGCCGTTGGTGGTCCACATCTTCGAGCCGTTTATGACCCACTCGCCGCCGTCTTGCTCCGCGGCTGGGCCGTTTCGCTCGGAGGCACTCCGTGGCTTGCGTTTTTCCGCCCGGGTCGACACCGAGGAGACGTCGGACCCGGTGTCGGGTTCGCTGATCGCGGCTCCGGAGATCTTCTCGCCACGCGCGACGGGCTCTAAGAAGCGCCGTTTTTGCTCTTCGGTGCCGAACTCCATGATCGCCTCACAGCCAAAGGAGGCGGCGACGATCGAGAGGGCGATTCCGGGATCGACGGCGAACAGTTCCTCGACGATGATCGACGTGTCCAGAATCGAGTAGCCCGCCCCGCCGTACTCCATCGGGATGTACGGCCCCGTCAGCCCCATATTCGCGGCCGCGTCGACGATTTCGTCGGGGTACGCCTCTTTGAGGTCGTACTCGGTCGCGTGTGGCTCGATCTCGTTTTCGGCGAACCGTCGCACTTCCTCGCGGATCTGTTCTTGTTCGTCGGTCAACCCGAAGTCCATACCCCTACGATCCCGACCGGCCGACAAAGGGTTTTGTAACCTAGTATAAACCCAAAAAAAGTTTCTTTTTCACGAGAGGGAAACGTTCAAACGGATGCACGTTGCATAGCTGTCCATGGATATCGAGGATATCAACACCATCGCAGTTCTTGGAGCGGGGAACATGGGTCACGGAATCACGGAAGTCACAGCCATGGCAGGCTACGACGTGACGATGCGTGACATCACAGCGGAGTTCGTCGAAAGCGGCTACGAGGAGATCGAGTGGTCGCTGGGCAAACTCGCCGAGAACGACCGGATCACCGAGGACGACGTCGAGGCCACCCTAGAGCGGATCACGCCGCTGGTCGACTTAGAGGAGGCAGTCGGGAACGCCGACGTCGTCATCGAGGCCGTCCCCGAAAAAATGGAGATCAAACAGGACGTGTGGGAAGACGTCTCCGAGTACGCCCCCGAGGAGGCGATCTTCACGACCAACACCTCGAGTCTCTCGATCACCGACCTCGCCGACTGTACGGATCGGCCCGAGCGCTTCTGTGGGATGCACTTTTTCAACCCGCCGATCCGGATGGATCTCGTCGAGGTGATCTCGGGAGCCGACTCGAACGAGGGGGCCCTCGAGACCATCGAGGAGTTAGCCGAGTCGATGGACAAGTCACCCGTGCGCGTGCACAGGGACGAACCCGGCTTCATCGTCAACCGCATCCTCGTCCCCCTGATGAACGAGGCGGCGTGGCTCGTCGACGACGAGGTGGCGACGATCGCCGAAGTCGACTCCACCACGAAGTTCGAGATCGGACTGCCGATGGGCAGTTTCGAACTCGCCGACCAGGTCGGCATCGACGTCGGCTACCACGTCCTCGAGTACATGCACGAGGAACTCGGGGCGGCCTACGAGCCGGCACCCCTGATCGAGCGAAAGGTCGAGACCGGAGAACTCGGCAAGAAGACCGGTACGGGGATCTACGACTACGAGGACGGCCCCGGCGCGGAGATCCCGACCGACGAGGGCTCGGATCCCGTCGAGTCACGGCTGGTCGCGACGATGGCAAACGAGGTCGCGAAACTGATCGGCGGCGACGTCGCGACCCCGGAAGCGATCGACGAGGCGACTCAACTCGGTGCCGGCTTCCCGGACGGCCCCGTCTCGATGGCCGACGACTACGGCCTCGAGGATCTCCTGGAAACGCTCGAGGAAGCCTACGAGGAAACCGGCCACGAGCGATACGCGCCCGCCGCGTACCTCCGTGAGCGCGCCGAGGGGGGTGGCTTCTACGAGGCCGAGCAAGAAGGCGACGGGGAGACAGACTTCGAGACGGTCCGCCTCGAGTACCCCGGCGAGATGGTCGGCGAACTCGTCGTCGACCGACCCCACCGGATGAACACCATCAGTTCGGAGTTACTCTCGGAACTCCCCGAAGCGATCGACGCCCTCGAAGAGGACGACGAGGTGCGGGCGATCTTGCTCGTCGGGGCTGGCGATCGGGCCTTTTCGGCGGGCGCGGACGTCCAGAGCATGGCCAGCGAGGCCGACCCGCTCGACGCCGTCGAACTCTCCCGGAGGGGCCAGCGGGCGTTCGGCAAACTCGAGGCCTGTGAGAAACCGGTCGTCGCGGGCATCGACGGCTACTGTCTGGGCGGTGGGATGGAACTCGCCGCCTGTGCCGACCTGCGCGTGGCGAGCGAACGGTCGGAACTCGGCCAGCCCGAACTCGACCTCGGGCTCATCCCCGGCTGGGGTGGCACTCAACGACTGCGCCACATCGTCGGCGAGGGCCGGGCGAAAGAGATCATCCTCACCGCCGATCGGTACGACGCCGAGACGATGGCCGAATACGGCTTCGTCAACGACGTCGTCGACAACGACGCCCTCGAGGACCGCGCGTTCGAGTTGGCCGCCGACCTCGCCGCCGGCCCACCGATCGCCCACCGCTTTACCAAACGCGCGATGGCCGCCGGCCGGGACGACACCGACGCCGGCCTCGAGGTCGAGTCCACGGCCTTCGGCCACCTGCTCGGGACCGACGACCTCATGGAGGGGATCACCGCCTTCATGGGCGACGGGGAACCGGAGTTCCAGGGGCACTGATCCGGCCGACACCCATCGTTCGCCGACGTACGGTGGCAATTATTACCGTAACGCTCGAATAGAGGAATTCTCCGTCTGGAGGGGCTACCAATGAACCGATCGGGCAAGCGTCGGGTCGCGAGATTTATCACCCATTACTACCATTTGTCTGCCGTGGCTGCAATGGATGAAGGGACAGGAGGTGACAACCCATGAGTGACGGGCCGGAAGTCCTCGTCGTCGACGACGAGACTCGTCTCGCGGACCTGTTTGCGGCATGGCTGGGAGCGGACCGTTCCGTCGAGACGGCCTACGACGGAGAAGAGGCCCTAGAGAAGATGAGCGACTCCGTCGAAGTCGTCTTGCTCGACCGCCGGATGCCCGGACTTTCCGGCGACGAGGTTCTCGAGAGGATCCGCGAGCGAGGGTACGACAGCCGGGTCGTGATGGTGACCGCGGTCGACCCCGACTTCGACATCATCGAGATGGGCTTTGACGACTACCTCGTCAAACCCGTCTCGAAAGACGAACTCGGGGGGATCGTCGAGGACGTCAAACAGCGCACCGAGTACGAAGCCGACATCCAGGAGTACTACGCACTCGCCTCGAAGAAGGCACTCCTCGAGTCCGAGAAGTCAGAACGCGAACTCGAGGAAAACGAGGAGTACCGGGGCCTGGCCAGCCGCGTCGACGAACTTCGCGGCCGGGTCGACGCGACGGTCTCGGAGCTGTCCTCTCACGACGACTTCGTCGGCGCGTTCCAGGATCTCCAGTCGGAGAACTGACTCCCCCTGTCCGTTCGCTCCCGAACCCGTTCGCCTCCGCCCGAAGTCAGTTCTGTATCGATCGACCCGCTCACCGTGGCGTCTGGCGATAGATCAGGTTCCGCTGGACCTCGTTTACCCCCTCGTAGATGACCGGGATCCGAACGTCCCGGTAGACCCGCGCGATCTTCCTGTCCTCGAGGACCGACCGGCCGCCGTGGAGTTGCATACACTGTTCGGCGACCTCGGTCGCGGTTTCGGTCGCTTTCGTCTTCGCCATCGCCGCCCAGTAGCCCTCGTTGTCACGGTCGGCGACTTTCTCGCAGGCCCGCCACGTCAGCGCGCGGGCGCTCTCGAACTCGGTGATCGCGTCGGCGAGCCCGTGCTGGACGGCCTGGAACTCGGTTATCGTCCGGCCGAACTCCTCGCGGTCGTGGGCGAACGCCCACCCTTCCTCGATGGCGGCGGCCGCCATCCCGAGGCCGTGGCCCGCGACGATCACCCGGCCGTGGTTGAAGAAATCGGCGAGCAACATGAATCCGGCACCCTCCGCGCCGATCAGGTTCTCCGCGGGGATCCGACAGTCCTCGAAGGTGATGTGGGCCTGTTTCGAGGCCCGCATCGCCATCTTCTCGGGGATGTGTTCGGCCTCGTAGCCCTTCGCGTCCGTCGGGACGATAAAAAGCGAGTGGTTGCCATAGCGGTTGTCCTCGTTATCCCCGGTTCGGGCGTAGACCGTGATCCAGTCGGCCTCGACGCCGTTGCCGATCCAGTACTTCTCGCCGTTTAACACGTACTCGTCGCCATCCCGCTCGGCTCGGGTCTCCATCCCCGCCAGATCACTCCCGGTCTCGGGTTCGGAGACAGCGAGCCCCGAGAGCTGATCGCCTTCGGCGACTGGCCGCACGAACTCCTCACACTGCTCGTCAGTGCCGTAGTCGTAGGTTATTTCACAGCCGAAACTCGCCAGCTGGAGGGTAAGCGCGATCCCCGCATCCGCACGGTAGAACTCCTCGGTGAGCGCGAGCAGTTGGGCGAGGTCGAACCCGCGTCCACCCCACTCCTCGGGGATGTCTTGGGCGACGAGTCCGGCCTCTTTCCCGGCCTCGAGGACCTCCCACGGGTACTCACCGGCCCGGAAGTACTCCTCGGCGTTCGGTTCGATGTGTTCGTCGGCGAACTCCCTCGCCTCGCTTTTGACGCCTCGAGCGCGTTCGGGGACGATACTGTCCTCGAGAAGCTCCATGGACGGTCGACCACGTCCGGCGATAAATATGTCTCGCCGAATAACGCAGCTCCCGATCGGCGGTCAGCGACCAGTCCTACGGACTCAGTCTCTGGCGATCCCGCGGGAATAGCGCGGAACCGAAGGTCCCGCGAACACCCACGCGACCGTTACGGCGACAGCCGTTGCCGGTCGCGTGGGAACAGAACTGCTTCACGGATGTTCTCGAGGCCGAGGATCGTCATCACGAGACGCTCGCCACCCAGCCCGAAGCCGGCGTGGGGGGGCATACCGTACCTGAACATCTTCGTGTAGTAGTCGAACTGTTCGGGGTCGAGACCCTGCTGTTCGAACCCGTCGACGAGTTGCTCGTAGCGGTGTTCACGTTTGCCACCCGAGACCAGTTCCATGGTCGGGTGCATCAGGTCAAAGCCCGTCGACAGCTGCTCGTCGTCGTCGTGGTCCTGGATGTAGAAGGGCTTGATCTCGCTCGGCCAGTCGGTGATGAAGTAGTGGCTGCCGACGTCCTCGCCTAAGGCTTTCTCGCCTTCGGTGGGGAGGTCGTCGCCCCAGACGAGCTGGTCGTCGAGTTCGCCCGTCGCGTTGATGCGCTCGATCGTCTCCTCGTAGGTGAGCCGGGGGAACTCCTCCTCGGGGACCTCGAAATCGTCGGCGAGGTCAAGCGCCTCGAGTTCCTCGGTGCAGTTCTCGGCGACGGCCTCGTAGGCCGAACGGACGACGGCCTCGGCGACGTCCATCGCGTCGCTTTCGTCACAGAAGGCACCCTCGAAGTCGATCGAGGTCGCCTCGTTCAAATGCCGGGGCGTGTTGTGCTCTTCGGCGCGGAAGATCGGTCCGATCTCGAAGACCCGTTCTACGTTGGAGCCGGCGATCAGCTGCTTGAACAGCTGTGGGGACTGGTTCATGAAGGCCTCCTCGCCGAAGTAGGTGATCGGGAACAGTTCGGTGCCGCCCTCGGTCCCCGTCGCGACGATCTTCGGGGTGTTGATCTCGGTGCAGTTCAGATCCCGGAAGGTCTCCCGGGCGGCCCGGAGGATCTCGGCGCGGACCTCGAAGACAGCCTGGACCTCGTCTTTGCGCAGGTCGAGCGTTCGGTTGTCGAGGCGCGTCGAGAGGTCGGCGTCGACCTTGCCGGAGGGGTCGAGTGGGAGTTCGGGATCGGCAGGGGCGACGACCTCCATCCCCTCGGGTGTGACCTCGACGCCCGTCGGCGCGCGCGGCTCCTCCTCGACGGCACCGGTGACGCTGACGACGCTCTCCCGGGAGACGCCGAGACCGGTCTCGACTAACTCCTCGTCCATCTCGTCTTTCTCGAATTTGACCTGGATCCTCCCGGCACTGTCCCGGAGGATCAGGAAGGCGATGCCGCCGAGGTCACGGACCTCGTGGACCCAGCCGGCGACGGTCACGTGGTCGCCGGGCTCGGCGTCGGCCGTGTAGGTTCTGTCCTGCATACGCTTCGATTGTGCGAGCCACGACTTAAACACAGTCGTTCGCGCCGGAACCGAACGGCCGCCGGACGAAGCCCTACAGGCTCCCCTACCTACCGACAACCCTCGCCGGCGTGACCGTCCTCGAGTCCTAATCGATCGGGATCGTCGTCACGGTCCTCGTCGGCTTCCTGATCGGAACCTCGACGTCCGGGAGGCCCTCCCCCTCGAGGGCCTGCAGTTCCCGCCGGATGCCGTTGTGGTGACCCGCGCCGATGACGACGACGACGTCGTGTCCGGCGCGGCTGATCCGGGCGAGCCGTCTCGCCATCGCCCGGTCGCGTCGATCGATCATCACGTCGGTGACCTCCGGGAGGAGCCGTCGCATCGTCTCGATCGCCGGCTGGACGTCGTCGCCGCTCTCTACGTTCTGGAACGGCATGGTCAACATCCGCACCTGGTTCAGTCGGTCTTCAGGGCCCAGAAGCTGTGCCCGGATCATCGCCTTGGGGAGCGTCCCCGGACCGACGCGGTCGGTCAGTGCCGTGAGGATTTCGTCGATGGGGTCGTCGATGAGCGCGACCGCCAGATCGTGTTCGGCCGCCGTCTCGATGGCGGTCTCCATGTCCGTCCGGTCGGGGTCGAGACCGTACAGCCGGACGATAGTTCGCTGGATCGTCCCCAACAGGCTGTAGGCCGTTACAGTGGCCGGCGGACGGTCCTGAAAGCGGTCTTGCCGGGTGCCGTCCGCGAGGCGTTCGAACCGCCGCTCGTCGAGCTCGACGGCGACGAGGTCGGGATCACGCTCGTCGATCGTCTCGCGGACGCGACGCCGGTGGACGGGCGAGAAGTGTACGCTCGGCACGAAGTGTATCTTGCCGTCTCGGGACATCTGTCGTGTGTACGCCCCCCACGGTATTCAATTGCAGCGGCGACGGTTTCGACGTCGATCCGGGCACCGGCCGTGTCCCGGACGGGACGGATCGTTTCATACGGATCGGTATACCGTTTTACCGGTGATCGCCGCCCCGTTCGGGTCGATCACCGGTAACGAATCACAACAGACCGTATCAGGCCGGACTGGGCGTCTGGACGTGTGAGAGGTAGCCAGCGAGGTCCGTGGTCGTGAGCATCCCGATGGCACCACCGTCCCCGTCGACGACCGGCAGGTGGTGGATGCCGTGTTCGAGCATCACGTCCGCGGCGTCCCGGATCGGCGTGCCGGCGGTCGTCGTGACGACGTCTTCGGTCATGTATCGGGAGACGGTCGTCCGTGCTTTGGGCTTGCTCTCGGAGACGATCTCGACGAAGTCCGTCGTCGTCAGGATCCCCGCGAGTTCGCCGTCTTCGACCACGACGAGCGAGCCGATGTCGTTCTCGAGGAGTTCCGTCGCCGCGTCCTCGACGAGCGTGTTCGGGGAGACAGTGTGAAGATCGTCCGACATGAGCCGACCGACGAAGATGTCGTCCATACCACGACCGTTACATGTGTACTGTTATCACACTTCTGCTCGTGGCAACCCGCTTTCGGTCCGAAACCCCGTCCGGGGTTCTCGCTCGAACGCCTCGAGGTCGGCGTCGGTGACTGTCCACCGCCTCCACACGTTTAAGTGCAACAGCGACCCATACCCGGTGACACATCACCGATGTCCGCCACATCCGATCCCGGCCTCGAGGGCCGTCTCGTGGTCCTCCCGGAGCTTCGGGGCGATCCCCTCGAGGCCGCCCTCGAGGAGTACACGGCGCTCGCGAACGCGTACGGCCCCCGGAACGTGCTCGTGGTGAAACGCCATCCGGGCGGTCTCGAGCGGGTCCGTGCGGTCCTCGCGAGCGGGGACGCCACGAACGGAACCCCGTTCAGCCCCCGGGTAGAGTCACTGCCCGAACACGCCTCGAAAGTCCTCGAGGAGTACGATCCGACCCTCGACCGACTCGCCTACGAGGAACGTATCGAGATCGTTTCGACCGTCATCGCGGGCGCGAGCCGGGAGATGCCCCCCTACCTGGAGCGTGCCCGGGATCAGGAGACGTTCGTCCGCGACGTCGGGCAACTGTTACTCGAGGCGACCCGCGGGCGGATCCGCCTCGAGGACCTCGAGGACCCCCACGAGTGTCTGGAATTCCTGTACGCCGTCAACGACCGGTTTCACGAGGAACTCGACCGACGGGGGTTCATAGAGCGCGCCGACGTGATCCCGCGGGTGGTCTCCCTGCTCGCCGACGAGGACGGCCTCCGGAGTCGGGTGAGTGCCTCGTTCGACGCCGTCCTCGTCCTCGAGTTCGAGGAGTGTCGCCGCCTCGACCGGCGATATCTCGCCGAACTCACCCGGGAGGCGGAGCTGGTCTGTCTCGGGGAACGCCACGCGAGCGTCGAACGGACCCGCGTCGAGACAGGGGGGCTCGAGGACATCGCGGGGCGACACCCCGCGGACAGTCACACAGAGCCACGGGACGACGTTGCGGGGCGTCTCGAGGTCGAGTACCGCGAACGGGAGGCCGACGGGTCGACGGATCCACCCCACGGGGCCGTCGTCGACGTGCTCGCGACCGGACGAACCGACAGATCGGGCGCGGCCCGACGGATCCGGGCCGGGACTGCCCGCGAGGTGACCCGCCGGGTCGCGGCCGAGATCGAGACCCTGATCGACCGCCACGGCTTTCCCTACGACGACGTCGCGGTCGCCGTCCCGTCGGTCGAACGCGTCCCCGTGGTCCGCGAGCGGCTCAGGAACGCGGGCGTGCCGACCGCCGAAGTCGGAACCAACGCACTCGAGAGCGACCCCGCGGTCAACGAACTCTACGCCCTCGTCGCCTACAACTGCGAGTACGACCGCGAGCTCGCACGCGAGCGACTCGAGGCCCGCGTGCCCGAGTTCTCCCGGGAGCTGATCGAGGACTGTACCGGCGCGAGCGTCTCACGGTCACTCGAGCGGTGGATCGTCCGGACGGACCTGAAGGGCAGACTCGCCGGCGGGGAGGCGTGGATCGACGCCCGCGAGAGCTTCGAGGGGGTCAGGCGGGTCCTCGAGATCGCCCGGTTCGTCGAGTCGACGGACGTCGTCGCCGCCGACTGGGAGGGGCTTCGCCGAATGCTCGCCCGGACGATCGAGTACGACGCCCCCTACGTCCACGCCGTCGAGACCCGGCCGGAAGGCGGTGGCGTCGCGGTGTGTCCGGTCACCGAGCTGAAATACGACTGCCGGGAGGCGGTCTTCCTGCTCGACCTGATCGAAGCCCACTACCCCGGCGAACAACATCTCACCCCGTTGTTCCCGACGGCCTGGCTCGAGGGGATGGACCACTTCCCGGCGGTGACCGACCCCTCGCCGGCGGCGATCGAGCGGACGTTCGAGCCCGCACGGTCTTCCGGGCCGGTCGCCGGACCCCCCTTCCAGGCCTACCACGCCCAGCGTACCCGCCGGAAACTCGCACTCGGGGCCCGGGCCGCCCGGTCGGCGTTGTATCTCTGTAGCTACGAACGCGAGACGGGTGGGGTAGGCCGGACCAGAGCCGAGTCACGCTACCTCCGGACTCTCGGGACCCACCCCGAGATCACCATCGAGGACGTCGCCGACCGGTCGAGTGCGGGCGTAATACACGGCCGAACGAGGGCCCTCGAGGCGTTGCTCGATCAACCACGGGGCGAACTCGAGGCCGTCCTCCGAGAAGCGAACACCGGCGGCGAGGCCGACCTCGGCGAGACCGAGGCGCTGTTCGAGGAGATCGCGTTCGTCGTAGAGGAGGGTGAGCTAGACGACGAGCTCGCGGAGGCCGTCCGGACCTCCTTCGAGTTTGCCGCCGGGGAGGTGAGCCGGGATGGGTGACCGGGTGGCCGCGACCGACCTCGAGACCTACCTGCGGTGTCCACGGAGATACGAGTTCGCCCACGTCCAGGGGCTCGAGGTCGACGACGACCGGCCCGAACGACGGCGCCTCGAGCCGGCACGGGCGGCGATCTGTGTGGCGTTACGGACCGACCCCGACGACCTGGAGACGGCGGCTACGGACCGCCTCGGCGAGCGGTGGGCCGACCACGACGAGCGCTTTCACTCGGCCGAACAGCGCCGACACGAACTGCGGCTCCTCGAGGCGTCGGTGCGGGCCTACGTCGACGCCGTCGGGGCCGACCACGCCGCGGGAGTCGCGCCACTCCACGAGCGGACCGACGGGGCGGTGGTCGGGCCGGACCTCCCGCTGTCGGCGACGATCGAGGTCGGGGACGGCGGGACGATCGAGACGGGGGCGACGGTCGATTACCTCACC